>CALEYA010000068.1 GCA_937926215.1 uncultured Croceitalea sp.
AAGGTAAAAAATCATTACTTTGATGCCCAGATAAAAGACAATGAACTCTATTTTGACTATACATTCAAGGAAGGGATTTGCCAGAATATGAACGCCAGTTTTTTGCTCCGAAAAATGGGTATCGTTTAATGCATAACACAAACCATTATGAAAAAATCACTAACCACCTTAGCGCTTTTGGCCTTTTTAAGCACCTTTTCGCAAACTGCGGAAGAGTATTTTAAGCCTTTAAAATTTAGGAATATAGGTCCTTTTAGAGGCGGGCGATCTGTTACTGCTTCTGGAGTCGTGGGTGATCCCATGACCTACTATATGGGAACCACCGGCGGCGGGCTTTGGAAGACTATGGATGCGGGACAGCGGTGGAACAATATTTCCGATGGTTTTTTTGAAATGGGTTCCGTTGGGGCAGTCGCAGTATCTACCCATAATACCAATATTGTTTATGTAGGTATGGGAGAACATGCACCACGTGGGGTAATGACCTCCTATGGCGACGGTGTCTATAAATCCACCGATGCCGGAAAAACCTGGAAACATATGGGTTTGGCCAAAACCCATCATATTTCGCGGATCGTGATCCACCCTACAAATCCGGATATTGTTTATGTGGCCGCTCAAGGCCAGTTGTATGGTCCCAATAAAGAACGTGGCATCTATAAATCCACGGATGGGGGTAAGACCTGGAAGAATACCTTGTTTGTCAATGAACTTACCGGTGCCGCAGAACTTTCCATGGATGGCAATTATCCAGAAATTATGTATGCCGCTATGTGGGAACACCAACGAAAACCCCATATGGTGGTTAGTGGTGGTGTAGGTAGCGGATTGTACAAATCCACGGATGCTGGGGAAACCTGGACAGAAATGACCGAGGGACTCCCTTCGGAAAAAGGAAAAATGGCAATTGCCGTGAGCCCAGCCAACTCCAACAAAGTATATGCCTTGATCGAAAGTGATACCAATAAAGATAAAGGGGGGCTTTTTGTTTCCAACGATGCAGGGAAAACCTGGAGTATGGTAAGTGGTGACAATCGTTTGGTACAACGGGCGTGGTATTACATAGAAGTTTTTGTAGATCCGCAAGATGAGGATATTGTATATGTGATGAGTGCTCCTGCGCTCAGGTCCTTGGATGGTGGAAAAACCTGGGAGCGCATTAAAGGCACCCACGGGGATTTCCATGATCTCTGGATCAATCCAAAGAATTCGCTCAATATGGTCATTGCTAACGACGGGGGCGCTGCGATCACTTTTGACTTTGGCAAAACATGGTCCTCTCAAGTGAACATGCCAACAGGGCAGTTTTATCGCATTAATACGGACAACCTTTTTCCTTATAATATATATGCAGGGCAACAAGACTATTCTTCTGCAATGGTCGCCAATATGGCCGTAGGCAGTAGTGGGATTACCATGTCCGATTTTAGTCCTTCCGCAGGTGGTGAAAGCGCGTTCTTGGCCTTTGATCCCAATAATCCCAGATATGTGATGGGGGGAAGTTATTTGGGTACCATTGATGTTCTGGATATGGAATCAAAAGCAACTACCAAGGTTATGGCAGCCCCAATACAGTATTTGGGGCGTGAGGCCCGGGATATGAAATACCTGTACAATTGGAACGCACCTACCTTACGTTCCCAGCATGAAACCAATACCTTTTATCACGGCGCACAATTATTGCTAAGAACACGTGATATGGGCGTTACTTGGGAGGAAATGTCCCCAGATCTAACCCGTAATATTGATGCAAAACAAGGCAACGGAGGCGGCCCGTACACCAATGAAGCGGTAGGTGCGGAAAATTATGGAACCTTGGCCTATGTTTTAGAATCCCCACATGAGGCCGGCATTTTTTATACCGGTAGTGACGATGGCTATGTACAAATTACCAAAAATAATGGTGAGAGCTGGCAGAACATTACACCAAAAAACCTAGGGGAATCTTTGGTAAACGCCATTGAGGTTTCTCCACATGACAAGGCTACGATCTATCTGGCCACCACCAAATACAAGTTCAACGACCATACACCTGGCCTATACAAAAGTGCCGATTATGGAAAAACATGGAAAACCATCAATTCCGGAATTCCCTATGGATCTTTTACGCGTGTAGTACGGGAAGACCCAGAACGCAAAAACCTTTTGTATGCCGGAACGGAAAAAGGATTGTACATTTCTTGGGATGGCGGCAACAACTGGAAACCTTTTCAATTGAACCTTCCTAAAACCCCAATTACCGACATTAAGATTCACGAAGGGGATTTGATCGTTGCAACATCAGGGAGGGCATTTTGGATTTTGGACGACCTGCCACTGTTGGCACAGTATGAAACGGCACCGCAAGGACTCAAGTTATATGCACCTAAGGATACGCACAACGGTTCATGGGGCAGTCCTATGAGTGGAAACATCGATAAATTCAAAGGAAGCCGTACGCTTTCGGGTGTAAATCCCCCAAACGGCATGGTCATCTATTACGAGCTGCCACCAATGGAAAAGAGTGCTGTCATTACCATGGATATTTTGGATAGCGATGGAAGGACGGTACGTAGTTTTTCTTCAGCAGAGGACAAGAGCTACAAGCCACATAAGGGTGGTGGCCCCAAAAAAGCCCCGACCCTGCCAAAGAAAAAAGGCCTCAACCGTTTTTTCTGGGACATGAAGACCCCAATTTTACCTGGGGTGCACGGCGTTTATATCGAATCAGGGTTTGAAGGCCATGTAGTGCCTCCGGGGAAGTATACCGTACGTTTAAAAGTAGGTGACGAAACAAAGAGTGTTGTTGGAAAAATCATAGCCATGCCAACTTACGGTACCACACCGGAACAGTATGCGGAATATCACAATTTCATGACAGCCATGGAAACACGTTTGACCAAAATGCACGAGCTTGTAAATAACTTGAACAAGGCAAAAGGACAACTCAAAACGGTTTTAATGGATGTTACCGATCCGGCGCTCAAGGAAGATGGGGAAAAATTGCTAAAAGCCTTGGATGCTTGGGATAAAGAGATGGTACAACGTAAGTCAAAAGCGTATGATGACGTGGAGAACTTCCCAAACAAGTTTTCCGCGGAGTACCTGTTTTTAATAGATGCCACCAATAGCGACATTCCAAGGGTGAACCAGCCTTCAAAAGATCGTAAGGCAGAATTGGATGCCCAATGGAACGGTTTAAAAGCAAGGGCAACGGATTTTACGGGAAAGGCCATTCCGGCATACAACAAAAAACTTTGGGCGGCTGGCATTGGTGCAATACGTATTTAAAGGCACGTGCTTGGTTGATGGTGCTTCAAATGCTTAATTTTACTAGCAGGTAACTATATACCCTCATTTGGAATATTACAATTACATAAAGTCGCTTCACCTCATTTTTGTGGTCACTTGGTTTGCTGGTTTATTCTATATTCCCAGACTGTTTATTTACCATATAGAGGCCAATGGGAAACCTTCTCCGGAACGGGAGATTTTGACCAAGCAGTTAAAGCTGATGACCAAACGGTTATGGTATATCATTACCTGGCCTTCTGCCGTTTTATGCACGCTTTTTGCCATTTGGTTATTGGTCCTTATGCCCGCATGGCTATCCCAACCTTGGATGCAGGTAAAACTGGCCTTTGTGGCCTTGTTGATTGCCTATCACCTTAAATGCCATCAGATTTTTAAGAAGTTTCAACGGGATGAGGTCAACTACACCTCCAATTTTATGCGCATTTGGAACGAGGTAACCACCATCATCCTATTTGCCGTCGTATTCTTGGTAGTGCTCAAAAGTGCGGTCAACTGGATTTATGGCGTAGTGGGAATTATCACCTTGGGCGTATTGCTCATGTTGGGTATTAAACTATACAAAAGGATTAGGGATAAAAATCCGGAAGCGTAACCAAGTTCAAGAGTAAAGAAACAAGATAAAAGATTCAAGGAAAAAGAAGAATTCGTTTGAAGTGGTTTCGGGATTTCGTTTCTTCTACTGCCTACTGCCTACTGCCTACTGCCTACTAAACGCCTTTGGTTCGATTATTGCTAACTTTAGGGCCAAAGAGCATTCGTTTGTTAAAAAAGCTATCGCTAAGGTCTCGTATTTTCTTCACCATGATCCTATTGGTGTTGATCGCCTCCGTGCTAATTGCCGGGGTCACCATTTACCAGTACCGGGAACAATCAAAGGATTACCATGAAAACCGATTGGAACGCAAGGAGGAGCAAATCCTGCAAAGCATCAGCTATGTGCTCAAGGAAACTACCTATGAACCCTGCACGGAAAACCTTCAGTATATCTTTAGGGATGAAATCTATAAGATTGCCGATGTCCAAAACGTAAACTTCAACATTTATGATTTGGAAGGGGCTTTGATCAAAAGCTCCAAACCCGCTTTTGAGGCGGATTCCGTTTCCAACTGCTTGGATGCAGAGGTATTGAACCATTTGTTGGACAGTCCCAACAGACGCTATGTGGAAGAAAAAAGCACGGCAGGCGATAACTACCAAGCATCCTATAAATACATCAATGACCCTAAGTTTAAGCCCATAGGCATTATGAACCTTCCTTATTTTGAAGACAATTCCTTTAATGATATGGAGTTGCGGGAGTTTCTATTTCGTTTAGGGGGGGTGTATCTATTGATGCTGATTTCTGCCATTGGCATGGCCTATTTTGTATCCAAATACATTACACGTTCCCTACAAACGGTTGCCGATAAAATGACCCAGACCAACCTGAACAAACGCAATGAGAAAATCTTGATCAAGAATCCCTCCGAAGAAATCGGAAAGCTCATTGATTCCTACAACGGGATGATAGACGAGTTGGAGCAGAGTGCTGCAAAATTGGCCCGTAGCGAACGGGAACAGGCTTGGCGTGAAATGGCAAAACAGGTGGCCCATGAAATCAAGAATCCGTTAACGCCCATGCGATTGACGGTACAAAGTTTTGAACGCAAGTTTGACCCCAACGACCCCGATGCCGAGCAAAAGATGAAGGAGTTTTCCACCACCTTGGTGCAACAGATAGATACGATGAGCAATATTGCTTCGGCATTTTCCAACTTTGCGGATATGCCCGCACAGCAAAAGGAAACCTTAAATGTGGTCAAGGTGTCCAAATTGGCTTTGGATATCTTTCATGAGCCTTACATCCATTTTATTGCCGATGAAGAAGAGATTATCGCCAAGGTAGATCGAACACAGTTGATCCGCATTATTACCAATCTGGTAAAGAACGCCATACAGGCCGTTCCGGAAATTGAAAACCCACGGATACTGGTTACCGTAGCATCACAAAACAATCAGGTCAAACTATCCGTAGCTGATAACGGTGTAGGCATTGCCGATGAGTTTAAGGATAAGATCTTCGAACCAAAATTTACCACAAAATCATCCGGTATGGGATTGGGATTGGGCATGGTAAAGAATATAGTGGAAAACTATAAGGGCAGTATCAACTTTACGTCCCAAATTGGAAAAGGAACCGTTTTCACGGTAACTTTTCCCAAGGAGAGTTAACCGTTGTCAACTTATTTTTCTGCGGATTTCCCTCTATTACAATACATTATTACGATTCTTTAGGAATGGCGTCATGCCGAACTCGTTTCGGCATCTCACTCGTTTTTTCATTCAAAACCATCAGCATAGCCTCATACTAAATTTAGGCTGTGGAAAACAAGCCCATTCCAGCTAGGTTCTAATCCACAAAAACGACCCTGTTTCTAGGAATAAGGATGCCCTGCTTAAGGATTACGGCATCCGTGGTAACACCCCAGATGGTTGTGTTTACCCGCATCAAGTTTTCTTCAATATCCTTAAAGTAGATATTGACCTTGTTCTTTAATAGATTCCCTAATTGTAGGGCGCGGTTCAAGTCGGTTTTACGGCTTTGTTTTTGCCGCTTGTCCGAAAGTACTTCCTCCTTGGAAAACTGGATTTCGGTAATGGCTTCTTTTTCTATATAACACGATGGTTCAAATTTCTGCATCTCTCTATTTTTATGATTATAAACCCTTAGTAGTCCTAAGGAACCCCTTACTTACAAGTGTTACGGGAGTTTAATTCTTTTTTAACGTGATGCGGACCTGCTGAAATGAGTATCTTAGGGGTGTTCTAAAAGCACTTATTTTTTTGATTATGGAGTACCAAAATATTTATATAGAAGAGGAAAATACTATAGGGACGATTACCATTGACCGCCCCAAAAAACTCAACGCACTTAATAAGCAGACCATAACGGAATTGCACGAAGCGTTTAAAGAGTTGGATGCGGATAAAAGCATTAAGGTCATCATCATAACCGGTAGTGGAGACAAGGCGTTTGTTGCCGGGGCCGATATTTCCGAGTTTGCCGATTTCTCCGTAAAAGAAGCAGGGGTTTTGGCGGCTAAAGGGCAAGAGGCACTCTTTACTTTTGTCGAAAATTTAAGTACCCCCGTCATTGCGGCCATCAACGGTTTTGCCTTGGGCGGCGGGCTTGAGCTAGCAATGTCCGCTCATTTTAGGGTCGCTAGCGAGAACGCCAAAATGGGATTGCCAGAGGTAAGCCTTGGGGTCATCCCCGGCTATGGCGGTACGCAGCGTCTTCCGCAATTGGTAGGTAAAGGACGGGCCATGGAAATGATTATGAGTGCCGGAATGATCAATGCCGATAAGGCGTTGACCTATGGCTTGGTGAACTATGTGGTTACCCCAGAGGAATTGTTGCCGCTTTGCCAGAAGTTGGCTGCTAAAATATCCAATAACAGTACCGTAGCCATTGCACACGCAATAAAAGCCGTAAATGCTGGTTATAGCTATGATACCGATGGCTATGCAACGGAAATTAACGCCTTTGGGGCCTGCTTTGGTACCCAAGACTTTAAAGAAGGCACGACGGCCTTTTTAGAAAAACGAAAAGCCGATTTTCCGGGGTCATAGTGAGGTTCGACCAAACCTACGACCATGAGACAAAACATACTTCTACTAGCCCTTTTTGGATTACAAACCCTACTATTGGCCCAACAAGCGCCTGTTTCCTATGATTTTGGGGAAAAGCTGAACGACCGCTACCGCTATTCCAATTTAGTGACCATAGACGATGATGGGGACGGCGGTTATGTACTGGTCCGATCTTATTATCAAGGACTGATCCTAAAGCCCAAGGGCTATATCATAGAACATTACAACAGTGATTTGGAACTGCTTTCCGAGTTTAACTATAAACTTCGCGGACTTCAGTTTGTAGATGGTTTTATTAAGAACGGACAGTTGAACCTGGTTTTTTTTAACTATGATTTTGACCGTAGCACCTATGAGTATTGGGCGCATACCAGCAGTTTGGTAAATTTTGATTTTAAGCAAAAACGCTTGTTGGAATACAAGACCGCTGTGGTAGAAGGTGCCTTTGGGAAGAATTATTACAATAGGGATTTTAAAAAGGGGTTTACCACCACACTACTTTTTGATCAAGAAAAAACAGGATTCCTAATAAGTACCCATCACAAAAAAGGCAAAGAGAACAAGCATACGGTACATCTTTTTGATGACGGGCTTAACAAAAAATGGGAATACGATTTATCCGTGGCGGTGGAAGAAAAAAATTATGCCTTTGAAAACTTGGTGCTCTCCACGGATGGGAATCAAGCCTATTTGGTAGGAAAGGCCTATTTTAAAAAGAAACGTTTTAAAGCGGAAGAGCGCAAGTTTCAGTACGAACTGCTTAAGATTACGGGAAGTACCGCCAAAACCCAAATCTTTGACAAACTTGGCAAATTCTCGGAAGGCTTGTATCCTATGCTCGTGGATGATAAAGTGTTTTGCGTAGGTTTTTATGCCGATAGAAAAGACAACCGCTACAACGGACTTTCCTTTTTTGAAGTAGATGCAAATTCCTTAGCGGTCCATTCCCAAAAATACAACCCCTTTTCCCAGCAGTTTATGCAAGATAAGTTCGGTAGGGACGAAGAGCAGGAAATCAACAACCTTATTTTTAAAAACGTATCCCTTACCAAGAACAAGGAAATCCTGTTCAATGCAGAGGAATATTTTGTGACCAGCAGTATGCAGCGCAGTGGTGCCGGGCAGCGAATGAAGGTAGAGCGGTACCACTATAATGATATTGTAAGTGCAAAAATGACCTTGGACGGGAGCCTAATATGGGCGCGTAACATCAACAAGGCAGAAGTGACCCAAGGTGATGAAGCCTACGTATCCTACAGTTCGCATACCAAAGATGGGACCACCTACTTTTTTATTAGCACGGCTGCCGAAAATCCACAATTGATCAACGGGGAACGGTTGATTTTCAAACAGGGCCTCACGGGCAATCGGAACGTATTTTTGATTTCCCTAAACGCGGAAGGTCAAATGAGTTATGAAAAAATGATCGATAGCAAAGAAGCCCGACTTCCGTTAATGGTGTCCAAACCGTTGATTGATGTTCAGGAAGATGAATTGCTGTTCTATGCCAAAAAAGGCACCAAAAAGCAATTGGTTAAGGTCGAATTTAATTAGAATACCATGAAACACTTCCTATTAATCGTAGTATGTTGTATTACGCTACAATCCATCTTGAACTCTTGTAGCGAAGATAACGCCGGTGCTTCCAATGCTTTTGTAGGACAATGGCGGATAGCGTCCGTACAGGTTTCTGAGGCTACGTTGAACCAACTAAGCCCAGCAGAAGAAACCATAAGCATCACTTTTGATGCAGATGGCAGGTATTCCGGGAGTACCAGCGTAAATCAGTTTGATGGCCGGTATCGATTGGATGGCACGGATACGCTTACGCTTTTAGAATTTACCACTACAGAAGTCGCGGATACCCAATTTGCAACCGCTTTTTATGCCGCCATAGAAGCTGCTATTGTGCCGGACAATACTTTTGCCCAATTGGGCTATGTTTTTGAAGGGAATACCGTGCTATTGACCTTTGGTTCTGGAGGTCAAATGGTATGGGAGATCTTATAGTAAAGAACGAATTCTTGAACGCCAACCTCAATAGCAAGTTTGGACTAGTTTCTGCGTTCATTTTAACAGGCACATATTTTTAAAAAAAGGATTTAATCCATAAATTTGGAATAAATCCAAAAGTGAACTCCAAGAACTTCCAGAAAGGGCGTGGTGCCCAACAAAATGTGCACAATAGGTTTGAACGCCATGTGTATGAAATGCGGGACGATTTTCTGGAGTACTGCCGTTTGGCCGGCGAAGAAGCGGATGCCAATCGTACGGAGTACATCCCCATATTTCCAAAGACCATTATCAATAAAGTGACTAGTCCAGATGTAGGGATGTCTTATTCCATGAACCCCTACCAAGGGTGCGAACATGGATGTATCTACTGCTATGCGCGTAACGCCCATGAATTTTGGGGCTATAGTGCAGGCTTGGATTTTGAACGAAAGATCTTGGTTAAAAAGGATGCCCCAAGACTGTTGGAGGAAAAATTGAAAAGCAAACGTTGGAAGGCCGCCACCATAGTACTATCGGGAAATACGGATTGTTACCAACCTGCAGAGAAGAAATTTGGGATTACCCGGCAATGCCTGGAGTTATTTTTAAAATACAGACATCCGGTAGGGATTATCAC
>CALEYA010000069.1 GCA_937926215.1 uncultured Croceitalea sp.
CGGCCAACTGTAACGATATTACCAAGGTAGTGGAACCCGTACTTCAAAAAAACGGAGGTGCCATCTACTATATCAATTTTTCCCAGGATGCTTATAAATTGGGAGGCTCCAGCTTTGGACAGGTACTGAATTCCGTTGGCAACGAAGCCCCTACCATCACGGACGATGCCTATTTTAAAAAGGCGTTCAATACCATTCAAGAACTGATTAAAAACGGGCATATCGTCGCCGGTCATGATGTGGCATCGGGTGGATTGATTACGACGCTCTTGGAATTGTGTTTTGCCGATTTGGATTTGGGTGCAGAATTGGACTTATCCAGTTTAGGGGAGTCGGATACCATCAAATTGCTGTTCGCAGAAAACGCCGGAATTGTTTTTCAGGCAAAAGATGCGACCGTTGAAAGCCTTCTTAAAGCGAACGGTATCGATGTCCAAAAAATAGGAAAGGTTACCCAAGAAGCTACCTTGACCATCAAAAATGGGGGTATGGTAATGGGCTTGAACATTAGCTCTTTAAGGGATACCTGGTTTAAGACGTCTTATTTGCTGGATGATAAACAAACGGCAAACGGACTTGCCAAAGACCGATATAAAAATTATAAGAAGCAACCTTTACGATATACGTTTCCAAAGAATTTTACGGGTAAGTCGTCCCCTAAGCTGCGTTCGAGGGGTCAAAATGAGGTCTCGACTCCGCTCTACCGGACATCTCGACCTAAAGCGGCCATCCTCCGTGAAAAAGGCAGTAACTCCGAACGCGAAATGGCAAATGCCATGTATTTGGCCGGTTTTGATGTCAAGGACGTCCATATGACAGATTTGATTTCCGGCAGGGAAACGCTGGAGGACATCCAGTTCTTGGGTGCCGTTGGCGGATTCTCCAACTCCGATGTGCTGGGCAGTGCCAAGGGATGGGCAGGAGCTATCAAATACAATGAAAAGGCCAACAAGGTCATCAATGATTTCTTTGCACGGCACGACACCTTATCCGTGGGTATCTGCAACGGCTGCCAGTTGTTTATGGAATTGGACCTCATCAATCCAGAGCATGAAGCGCATGGAAAAATGACGTATAACGATTCCGGCAAGCACGAAAGCAATTTTACTTCGGTAAAAATCCAAGAGAACAATTCGGTGATGTTATCCAGCTTAGCGGGCACTACACTTGGGGTTTGGATATCACATGGCGAGGGGAAATTTAGTCTCCCACATTCCGAAGATCAATACGACATCGTGGCAAAATATGGGTATGGAGGCTATCCCGCCAATCCCAATGGCAGTGATTTTAATACCGCTATGCTTTGCGATAAGACCGGCAGACACCTGGTTACCATGCCGCATATAGAACGTTCGACTTTTCCATGGAACTGGGCGCACTATCCTGCCGATAGAACGGATGAAGTTTCCCCTTGGTTGGAGGCTTTTATGAATGCTAAGGAATGGGTGGAGAAACATTCTTAACGAATCGGAATTTCGGAAGCCAATTAAAATCATTGGAACTTTCGAAATTCCGATATTATTTTTTACTTCAGTGCAGCCTCATAAATAGCGTTCAACATTTCTTGCCTTAGCTTTGAATTCCGTTGGTTCAACAAAATAATGATGCCCCAATTTTTACTGCGGTCATAGCATAATACCGAGGATTGCCCCATGGTATCACCAGACTTTAGGTAGAGTAGGTTTCCATCATCCTCTAAGATTCCTAATCCCAGACCTACTACCCTACCGTCTTTGGAGTAAACCACTTTCTCACTTAAAACCGAAGCATCATGAATAGCGTTACCTTCATTTAAAATTGCTTTTAGATAGCTTACCATATCCGAGGCATTGGATTTTACAAGTCCTGCGGAAGCTACAATATTCCATATAAAAAACTCTTGCTCGCCACCTTCCGGATTGTAGGCCGTCGTTTTATGGGGTACATTAAATTCTTTGGTAAACGTGTCCGACAATTGCAAGGGAGTCAGTATTTTTTCGCGCAATACCGCATCATAGGTACTATCGTGCACCTGTTCCAAAATTTGTCCTAACAAGGTATATCCCAATGTGGAGTAGCGATACGTTCCATAATCTTCCACTTCCGTTGTACTGTTCACTAAGGTCGTCAGCATTTCCTCGGTCACCACGCTGGTGGGTTGCTGGGGATTATCGGCAATGAGTTTTCCAAAGTCAATATCGGGAAGTCCGGATTGATGCGACGCCAAGTCCGATATGGTAATGGTATTCCTAAGTTTTGGTTGTAACACAAAGGCTTTTGGAAGGTAGTTATCAATGAAATCGTCCAGTTTAAACTTGCCTTCCAAAACAGCTTGGGCGATTAAGTTCGCGGTAATTATTTTGGTGATGGAACCCAGTTCAAAAACTGAGTTTTTATTGATCTCCACATCACTTTCTTTGCTTATGGTTCCATAAGCGGTATAAAATTCTTGATTTTGATGAATAAACCCCACACTCATCCCTACTTCTAGGTGTTCCGAGTGATAGTTTTGTACGATGGAATCTATGCGCTGTATTATGGTTTGCCCAAAGGAAAACTGACTTGTTAACAGCATTAACAAGATATACTTGATGGTACTTTTCATGTTTTGGTATTTTATTTGTTTTGTAGTTCCGTAATTTTATTTTGCAATATGGGGTTGTACCCGTATTCATTTTTTGGATTTAGCGCAATTGCCTTTTTGTAGTTTTCAACGGCATCTACAATATCACCCTTCATTTCTTGTACTTCGGCCAAACCGGCGACGGCAATCCACCAATCGGGATTCATTTGGGCATTAAAACTAAAGACCTGATAGGCTTCCTCCATATTACCGACTCTAACCAACGCATTACCCATACTATTGATATTCCCGTTCAAATTCCCAAAAGACGTATCCGGGTTTTCCCGCTTTAGTTTTTGAAAGGTTCCCATTGCGGTATCAAAATTGCCCTGTTCCACCAAATCCATCACCTCTTTTTCCAAGGTGGGGTCTTTTGATTTTAGTTGTGGGATAACCATTCTTGCAATATCGTTCACAATGATGTCATAAGCCGGGTTTTTGTATCCATTGGATACTAAAATGATGGTAGTATCATCAGTTACAAATTTTCTAAAAGCCGATAAGTTTCCTCCGGTAAATCCGTACGATGGTATTTCATTGACCTTGTAAGTACCCCAACCCAGTAAAAAATCGTTTTTCCCATTGGTATATTGGAAGGGTTCCCACATTTGTTGTTTGGTAGCTGCATTGAGCAAGATATCGTCGTCCAGTCGTTGGTTCCATGCAATAAAGGCATCCAAGCTTATATTTATACCGTTACCGGAATGTCCACGTACCCCATTATTGTTAGTATCCGTATCAAAACTTTTGGTCTTACCATTGTAAAAATATCTGGTAGCGCGGTTGGGTATTGTCTCTTGCGAGTTGGAAGAAAACAATACCTCATCATCCGGAGTGTTGAACTGATGCTTTAGAATGAATTCGTCAAAGGGCATTCCCGTGACTTTTTCTACAATTTGGGCCAATAACCAAAAATTGGTTTGGTTGTATCTAAATTGGCTCCCTGTATCAAAATCCATTTCCACACTTGCCAGTTTTTCTAGCAACTCCGAATCGGATAAGGAGTTATCATACCGGATCATATCGGGTATTCCGGAAGAATGGCTCAACAGATTTTTTATTTTGACTTGCTCCCATTGTTCAGGAACATTGGCGAGATGTTTTGAAATAGTATCCTCTAAAGCCAATTTTCCCTCTTGTACCAATTGAAACACCCCTGTAGCCGTGATAAGTTTGGTTGTAGAGAAAATACGGAAAAGGGTGTTTTTGTCCACTGGACTTTCCGTTTCCAAGGAAGCCTTGCCAAAATAGTTTTGATAAACAACTTCATCTTCCCTAATGACCGCTAAGGCCAAACCTGGTATGGAATTGGATTCCATGCTCTGGGTTATGTAATCGTCAATCTGAATCTTTAACGCTACCTCATCGTTTTCTTTCTTATGATCCGCACAGGAAAGGCAACATAGAAGAAGCGTAAGAATTGGTATCCATCTATTTGTTTTCATTCTGATTCGTTTATTGGTTTATTTTTTGAATTTTTTCGACCATGGCTTTTGCGTTTCCATTGGTTCCCCCTAAGGCGATCGCTTTTTTATATTGTATTAGCGCCTTATCATAATCTTTATTGGTAAAATAGGCTTCTCCAAGGCTATCGTAGAGATTGGCATTTTCTGGAAACTCTGTAACCGCAAATTGTAAGGTTTGTATGCCTCCTGCTACATTACCGGTCCTTAACACCTCGTAACCCAAGCTGTTCAACTCTCCTGGATTATTGAATGTATACTTTTGACTCTCCGTTTTTTTTAATTTTTTATAGGCGTCTATGCCTTCATTTACGTCTTCGACAAATACATTTCTTAATTTTTGGTAGGTGGAGTTTTTTATGATGGAAAACTCTTTTCCCAATACTATACTATGTGTCATGTGACCTAGTGGTATTCTAGGGCCGGTATTATTCAATAGCATGACAATAACCACATCATTCTTAAAATCGTTCAGCATAATGGAACGGAATCCATAGGCCGTGCCGTCGTGCCGCTGTAATTGTTCTTTTTCAAAGTATTCCCCCAAGGAGGAGGCTCTTTTAGGGACATAAGGATTACGGAGCAACATATCAAATGATTCTTGGGAAATCAGTTTGTTATTGTTCATGGCCTGAACATAGGTATACAAATCTTTGGCATTCATCCACAACCAACCACTTATAAATGCGAACTTTGGACATGGCTTGTTATGGATATCGTAACAGAACACCCTATTCTTATTTGTTTCGGTAGGGTCAAAAACTGAAGCGTTCAAGTTTAAGGGTTCAATGATATTCTGGGTAACAAAAGCTTCAAATGTTTGGTTTGTTGCGCTCTCCACGATCCGTCTTTGAAGAAATACACTATAATTGTTATAATTGAAGTTTGTACCTGGTTCAAAAAGTAGGCTATCTATTGCCCTTATTTTGTTGAAAGCAATTTCATTGGTAGTGATATCAATTCCAAAATTGGGCATCTTGGGCAAACCACTTGCATAATTTAGCAAATGCTTTATCTTGATTTTTTTAGACCATGCTGGCAAGTCTAAATCAAACTTAGAAATGCGGTCCTCTATATCAAGTAACCCCTTTTCCTGTAGTATCATGATGGCCACACCATTAAATTCCTTGGCTATCGAGCCAATGTTGAATATGTTGGATTTGTTTAGTTCCTGTTTTCTGGTAGCATCTGTATGTCCAAAAGTCTTCTCGTATACGATAGTGTCGTTTTTGGCTACCAGAACGCTTCCGTTCAATACGCCATAGTCAAATTCAATCTTCATGACAGAATCTATTTGTTGAATGTATTCTGGCATTTTAGTGTCATCCTGACTATTACTTTTACACGATATAAATAGCTGTAAAAAAACAAGCATTGCAATCCCTAGTTTAATCGTCTGTTTCATAAAAAGTGATTTAGTATAATACTGTATAGGTCTTCTTTGGTTACATCTTTAATCATCTTATTTTTCCAGAGTATTCCAAATGCCCCAAAAAACGTCATTGCTATTCTCCTTTTTGGAATCTGTATTGGCAATAAAGATTCTACCTCTTTTAGTTTCCGTATTAAAGAACAGCATGGTGTTGGTGCCCGGGTCCCCACCGGAATGTCCAATGACGTCATAAGCCAATTGCTTCTCCGTAAAAAGACCTACGTTATAAGCTTTCTTTTTTTCGAAAGCACTCGCTTCCAATTGGGAGGTAAAGATTTCTTGATAGCCGGAAGCACTTAGCAACTTGCCGCTCCCAGAAAAGCCTTGGATCAAATCGACCAAGAAGTATCCCAAATCGGTACTGGAGCTTATCAATCCCCCATCTGGGTAGGAAAGGATATTGTAGTACGGCAATTCCAATTCGTCATAATATAATTTGGAATACTTGTCCATATCCACCTCTTCAAAAAACCAGCTTGTAGCGGTCATTCCCAGAGGTTCAAAAATGTGTGCTTTGGTAAAATCGTTAAACGACTGTTTTGCAGCATATTCTATGATAAGGCCACAAAGTGCCGCTCCTACGTTACTGTACTCAAAACGTTCTCCAGGCTTGCGGTTTGCAAAGGTTTGGGCGGTATAGAATTCCCCTCCTTGGGTTAAGATTTTAGGCATATACTCAGCCAAAGACATATAATGGCTGGATGGATTCTGATAGTAGGTAGTATATCGCTCTAGCGCTTCGGTTATCGCTACGTCATCCTTATTGGCGTAACAACTTTCTAAATACACTTCCGAATCTGAAATGGAGCTTGTATGCGTAGCCAATTGACGAATAGTGATCTCCGTACCGGGGTAGTTGGGATTGCTGACGGTAAACGGTAAATGATTGTTGATAGGGTCATCCAAATCAAGTAATTCCAATTCCACAGCTTTTGCAAGAGCTACGCCAATAAACATCTTTGAAACCGATGCGATATTGATGATTGTATTTTCGGTGTAGGGTTGCTTGGTTTTGATATCGGCATAGCCAAACCCTTTATTATAAACGATTCCTGTGCTGTCTACGATAGTGCCTGTAAAACCATTAAAAACACCAGTGTTGTAAAGACTATCCAATTCCTTATCTAGCGCCATAAGTACCGCGTCTTTCTTTATTGCATTAGGGAGGTCCTTATCCGCCGTTCGGTTTCCATTTTTGCAGGAATAACAGCCTATGATCAGTCCAAAAATTAATATAATTCTCTTCATTAGGTAAATTTTAAAAGGTGATTATCGTTTGGTGAAATGAATGTTCTTTGTATTGATCATTGAAAATTTAAATCCCGAAACCATATTGTTAGGTGTTCTAAGGAGTTTAATCTTTGCCATTGCCCAACCCTCAACAACAAACTCGTCTTTGGCACTTGGATTCAATTGTATTTGTAACCTTGGATGTTTTAAAACAGGAGTTCCGTTTTGTAACGTAAACTCGTATTCCGTGGCCAGTTCCTCACTATAATACTTTCCTAGGTAAGTCTCTATGTCTTTAGGATCAAAAGAAACGCCGTGCTTATCGCTATTCGAAATGGCCGTATTCTCATGATTTTCCCTATTATCTTTCGATTGTAACACCTCGTCCAAAAAGATATCGGCGATTTCATTGGGGACATGTAATGGATGTACCCCCGGGGTGTTTGCCAAAAGTACGATGGCAAGGTCATCACTCGGAAATCTAGCAATACGGGCCCTAAAGCCGCCCAACGCACCGCCATGTCCAATACTCTCAATTCCTTTATAAATCATTTTTTCCATTCCCATGCCGTAACTGGTTGACATACCATCGTTAAGCTTTCCGGGTAGTTGCATGGTTTTAAAGATTGCTGAAGTGCCAACTTTTAGTTGTTCAAAATTCTGTACCCATAGAACCAGATCTTCAATCGTGGTTAAAAGTCCGCTACCGCCGGAATTGGCATCGTTTAAAATGGCTTTTAAATAACCATTACCACTTTGGTAGTAGGAATAGGCTTTGTTCTTAATGACTTGCCTTGGGTTTTCTAAAAAAAGGGTGTTTTGCATTCCAAGGGGTGCAAAAATAGCTTCATCGGTAAAAGTGGAGAACGATTTTCCTGTAACCCTAGCAACTACTTCCGCCAACAACGTATAACCGGTATTGCAATAAAGATACTGTTCGCCTGGTTTAAAATTCAGTTCTTTTTGTTGGGCAATAACATTTAAAACCTGTGTTTTGGTCACAATATCCCCTTCATCCCATCCCATCAATGCAGCAAGTACAGCTTCCTCCCGTAGACCGCTAGTATGATTGGCAAGATGACGTAAGGTAATCTTATGTCCAAAATCCGGCACTTCCGGGATATACTTTCTAACGTCATCTTCCAAAGACAATTTACCTTGATCTTCCAATAAAAGGATACTAAACGCCGTAAATTGTTTTGCCACTGATCCTGTTCTAAACACTGTTTTAGTTGTAATGGGGATACCATATTCCAAATTGGCGTAGCCATAGGTATTTTGAAAAACAACTTTTCCTTCCCTTATAATGGCCACTGCGGCTCCGGGCGTCTCTTGATCATCCCATGGCAAAAACACTTGATTTATGCGACCAAAAGACGTGATGGCCTGATCGACTTTCTTTTTTATATATAGTTCATAGGTCCCTTTAGTGCCCCGTGTATCTATTGAGGCTACCTCAATGGCATACCATCCTTTTTTAGTGGACTTTAGGCGCACTGGTTCTGGACCAAAGCTGCCGTTAGGGCTATCAAAATCCGCTATTTTCTTTCCCATCGCGTCATAGGTTGTCACTGCTACGTCTATTCCTATTTGATTCAGCGTTATAAATGCTATCTCATTATCTTCCATGGCAATGGTATAGCGGTGTTTTTGGAGCGCGTCCAGTGTGGTTAAAATGGTATCTTGTACTTGCAATTGTTGGCCTAATAGAAAAATGGGCAAACATGCCAATACGGTTATCGCTTGGTTTCTCATTGTTTAGTTGTTTTCTAGGATTTTGATTTTAGTCGAAATAGCACTTTTAGTCTTTTCATCTTCTGTAATGGCCAATGCATCTTGGTAATGTATAATTGCCTTTTTTAAACTTCCAAGGCGTTCATGGACTTCAGCCAGTGCCAAATGGGAATCTGGGTTTACAGGATGCTGTTCTGCATTAAATTCAAACATTTGCAATGCCCTATGGGTTTCCCCCCTACTAAAAAAAGAAACCCCAAGTTGTAAAAGACTATTGGAAAAGTCATATTTGGCCGTATTGGCCAATAGCGTATGATAATGTTGTTTTGCTATTTTAAAATCCGCTTCAGTAAATATTTCCATCAATTTTACCCGTATTGT
>CALEYA010000070.1 GCA_937926215.1 uncultured Croceitalea sp.
AGTTTTTGTACTTAATTAGTTGTATCCCTACCTTTTAACCCCCTCATCATAAAGAAACTCAGCACTTGTTTGCTAAAGGGGAAACTCATTCTTTAGAAAGGAGAGTTGATGATTCCCAGAAGTAGGGATTACATATATTAAAGAGTTCAAAGTCTTTCCTATTCAGCAATAGTGACAATTAGAATTTCAACTTAAGTGTTTGAGTTTCCCTCCTAACAAGGAGGGAGTAAGGGAGGTGTTATTTTGGAGGAATACTGGGAGGCGTATTCCCATTTGCCTCAAAGGTCAAGATATAGTCTTCTATATGTCTCAACACATTTTCCATATCGTTCATGACCTGATGGTCCGAAAATCGCAGTACGTGGATTCCCAGCGAGTTCAATTTTTCTGTTTTCTTAACATCCTTTTCCCAGACTTCAAGTATTTCGTGGGAATATCCATCTAGTTCAATAGCCAGTTGTAGTTTATTACAAAAGAAATCTACTATAAATTCATCAATCGGTTTTTGACGATGAAAATCATAGCCGTACATCTGATTTCTTTTTAATTTTTGCCATAGCCTTATTTCCGATTTAGTGGCGTTGTTTCTTAATTGACGAGCTAATTCTTTTAGCTTTGGGTTGTATTTGATTATCATGTTTACGTCTTGGTCAAATATAAATATTCCACAGGACACACCCCTTAATCCTCTCGCTTCGGCAGCGCTAGCACAGGCTTATTAGGGGGGGACTCGAGCACTACAGACTAAGAAACTTAAGCCTTATAAATTATAACCTTTGCTTTTCTAATAAGATAATATGGATTAAAAACAACGTAAACATTTGATTTTGAGTTTCCCTCCTAACAAGGAGGGAATAAGGGAGATGTCAGTTGACTGAGCTAACATATTTATTTAGGATTGGTCAAATATAAATATTCCACAGGACACACCCCTTAATCCCCTTGCTTCGGCAGCACTCAGCACAGGCTTATTAGAGGGGAAACTCATGCCCTAAATGCTAATCGACTACCGTGATAGACGCCAATAACAATTCAAAAGCTTGCGGCTTTTTATTCCCGATTAAAAACCGCAATTCCTCTATAATTTCCTGGTCAAAATGGGGGAGGTCCAGCTTTCTACCCCTAAAGGTGGGGTAGAGGTCGGTCAAGGGAAATTCCAAGGTTTGCCAATCGCCGGTGGTTTCAAAGGGTATGATATAGCTGTAATAGTCACTTTTCTTTGCCTTTACCCGAAACTGATAGGTATTGCCATCGCCTTTTAAGCAAATATGGATTTTGCTTTGTGGTGTTACCTTTAGGGGTTCTATATCATAGCGGACTGAAGAAAAACCGCCATTGTTTTCCAAAGAAACTTCACCGTAGAACTTGCCAAAACCTCCTTCGGTCAGCTCGAATTTTCCACTTGAACGCCCACCCATAACCACATCATCCACAACATGCCAGCCATCGGTTGTTGGATTTGCTTTAAAATCGACTAGGGTTTGGGCTTGCATGGCGAATGGAATCAGGAATATGAACAGTACTTTTTTCAAGAGTCAATTTTGTTTGGGCGGTAGGATATCCTCAAAATATTTGACCCATTTTCCGTCTTTTAACTGCTCCCCATATTCATGGAAACAGCCTTCTGGAGTTCGCTGAAAAACAAGGCGTTTCCTTTCGTTAAAACTCACCAAAAATTGATTATCGGCATAACTGCCTTTATATTTTCCGGTCCCGGTTTTGTAAAAGGGACAGTAATAATAGGTTTGCTCTTTTTCGTCAAAATAAATGACCGTATGGAGAGTTAAGGTCTCGGATTCCAAGTCCAAGGTAATGAGGTGTCCATCCACTTTGTACCGCACTACTTCATGGGCCATAACCTGAGTGTCCCCTTCTTCTTTAAAAGAGGTAGAAATACCTTCCCAATCCCCGACCATAAAGAAAAGTTGTGCCATTTTTTCCTTGCTGGTGGCTTGTCCCGAACTTTGCGCGGAGTAGCATACTAGAAGAAGTAAAACGAGGGATTTATAGAAAATAAAACTTGAAAATGCTTTAAACGGCTTCATTGTAATTGAACTACTGATATTATCATTGTGAGTCATAGGTTCATGATTTTTGCAGTAAGGCCATATAAAAACCATCATACCCATGTTCCGAGGCGTAGATATTTTGCTCCTTTTCAAAAGTGAAGTCCTTGCCTTCCTCGGAACCTAAAAATGCCTTTACCTGGTCGCTGTTTTCCTCAGGTAGAATGGAACAGGTGGCATAGACCATCTTTCCGCCGGGCTTGACCATTTTGGAATAGCTCAGGAGAATATCTTGCTGTACTCCTTTTATTTTTTCCAAGAACTCTGGTTGTAACTTCCATTTGGAGTCCGGGTTTCTGCGAAGAACGCCCAAACCAGAACATGGGGCATCCAGCAACAAGCGGTCCGCGGAACCGTGTAGTTTTTTAATCACCTTGGTAGAATCTATAGCACGCCTGTCCACATTGTGCACCCCGTTCCTTCGGGTACGTACTTTTAGCTTGCGCAATTTACTTTCATAGATATCCATGGCAATCAGCTGCCCTTTGTTTTCCATTAGTGAGGCTAGGTGCAGGGTTTTTCCTCCCGCGCCCGCGCAGGCATCCACGACCCGTTGCCCAGGGGCCACCTCTAAAAAAGGGGCTACCAATTGCGATGAGGCATCTTGCACTTCAAACAACCCATCTTTAAAGGCTTGGGTGACAAATACGTTTTTGCGCACGACCAGTTTTAAGGCATCCTTAACCCCGGAGATAGTTTCCGTTTCAATATCCTCCGCCTTTAAAAGCTCCCGTAGCTTGGTTTTGGTAGTTTTTAAGGTATTGGTTCTTAAAACAACCTCTGCTTGCGCGTTGAGGGCCGCAATCTCTTTGGTCCATAGGGTATCGCCCAAGGCTTTTTCTCCCAACTCATCCATCCAATCGGGTATGGATTCGCGTAACTTCCTAATTTTGGAAAGTTCGTCAAAACGCCCTTTAATACGTCTCACCGGGGTGTCCTCCAGTTGTTTCCAATCTGGGAGTTCAATTCCCCTAAGCACACACCACACCGTAAAGAGTCGGAATAAATCCTGCCGGGAGTAGGGGGCATTGACTTCCGCAATCTGGGCGTATAGCCGTTTCCATCGTACAATATCATAAGTGGTTTCCGCAACAAAACCACGATCGCGCGCACCCCAACGTTTGTCATATTTTAAGACCCGCTCAATGACCTTATCGGCATATTGGCCATCGTTAAAAATCATACCAAGGCCATCAATAACGGCAAAAACTAAGTTTCTATGTAAGCGCATCCAATTTTAAATAAGTGGGTAAAGGTAGGGTTTGTTGCTTATTTTTGGACCTTTGAAGACCTGTAATAGGGTTTTTATTGCGAAATAATTAATTCCAAACCCATGAAATCGTATTTCTTCCTTTTCGTCTTAGGCTTTCTTGTTTTGAGTTGTGGGCCAACGGTAAAATCCAAGAACTTCACCTCGGTCATCATTGATCCTGTTTTTGAGGATTCCGTCAGCATTCGTGCTATTGAATTTTTAGATGTGAATACACTTGCTTTTGCTGGTAGTAATGGACTTTATGGTACGGTGGACATCCCTTCCCAAAAAGTACGGACCAACACCATGAAATACCATACCGGCATCCCGGAGTTTAGGGCGATTGCACATACGGATACCGATTTCTTTATGCTGTCCGTTGCCAATCCGGCGTTGCTCTATAAGACCGGGAATGGTGGTAAAATGGATTTGGTGTATATGGAAGAAGGGGAAAATGTTTTTTACGATGCGATGAAGTTTTGGAACAATACCGAAGGCATTGCGGTTGGCGATACCGTTGACGGTTGTATTTCCATTATTATTACCCGTGACGGGGGACAACAGTGGGAAAAGTTGGAATGCGACCTATTACCGGAACCTGAAGGAGCGGAAGGTGCTTTTGCTGCCAGTAATACCAATATTGGGATTGTAGGGGACTCCGTTTGGATCGGAACCACGGCGGGGCGTATTTTTCATTCTGGGGATAAAGGAAAGACCTGGAACGTTCAACAAACCCCCATCATCCATGACAAGGAAACACAAGGCATCTATTCCCTGGATTTTTACAACGCTAAAATCGGCTATGCTATAGGAGGGGATTTTACGGAACCTTTGGCCAACAAAAACAACAAAATGAGAACGGACGATGGTGGGGCTTCTTGGAAAATCCTTGCGGATGGAGAATCGCCGGGATATAAGAGCTGCGTACAGTTTGTGCCCGGTTCTGGGGGACAAGGTATCCTAGCTGTTGGTTTTACCGGCATAAGTTATTCCAATGATGGAGGGCAAAGTTGGCAGAAATTAAGTAACGAAAGTTTTTATACGCTTCGTTTTTTAGATGGGAATACCGCTTATGCTGCAGGAAAGAACCGAATTGCAAAACTCAGTTTTGGGAACTAAGGGGTATTATACTATTTTGGAGTTTTTGGCTTTAAGCTGAAACGAAAGTGCCTTTTTTATCCTGTTATTTTTAAACAAGTGTATCCTAGCGATTTCTTTGTTGGTTTCAATGGTTGGAGGAATGGAACTAACCAAATGCACACCTTTAGTTAAAGTGTGCACCTTAGGGTTAGTGCCCTTTTTCTGAGCCATAGCAGAAAAAGACATAAGTAGGAAAAGTAGTAGGTAGGTTCGGGTATTCATGACTTGGGTTCTTGTTACAATGTAAATTTAGGATGCCTTTCCCGTCTGGCAATACTTCTGTAGATGCACGACAAGAATGTTTCGGTGAAAATGGCCGTGGTTAGGTGGGTCGTAGTTAGCGTTCGACGAATGGTTTTTCCCGTTTTACGGCAAAACGGATAATCTGGTATTTTATCGATAAAAGAAAAGCGGATGGTGTTTGCCATCCGCTCATTTTTTGATTAAAAAGTAGGGTTTTGTCCGTTTACACGTTGACGACAATATAGTTCCTTCCGGATTTTTTATACCAAACCCCTTTGTATTTGTATAATTTTCTTCCGTTTAAGACCACTACTTTATTGCCCCTGGGTAAGGTTCTCACCTTAATCCCCTTGGGTGCGCGAACTACAACATACTTTCTTCCCTTGGCCTTATACCAAATACCATCGGCAAAATAGTAATTGCTTTTTTTATGGATGACCAGTTTAGGTTTGTGGATGGTAGTTACCACAGCGCCGTGGTTAGGGTATACCCGTACCACCTTTCTTTGGGCATCAGCCGTATAAAAGGTTCCAAAACAAAGCAAAACAACCAGTAGACTTTTTAAATTTTTCATAAGGTATTTTTTTATGGGTTTCTACAAGTATGACCAATGAAACAAGAAAGGGTTTAACCAAAAAAGAGCCCAAAAGGCCCTTTTCTAGTGTATTTCATCGATTTTTTGATTTAACGTCCACCACCGCGGCGTTTTCTAAACTGTTGTAGCAGTCGTTTTTTAAAGCTTTCTTCCGCTTTTAATAGTTTGATGATCTTAACGGAGGGAATTACCCCTTGTAGGTCTTTGATGAACTCTTGCTCAATGGCATGTTTTTCAGCTTGCATTTTGGTAAAAAAAGCCACCAGTCCATCGGCTTCTTTGTCGCTCAGTTCCGGCATATTGGCAAAGCGACCCCCAAAGCGCTGGCGTTCTTCCCTGCGTATTGCTTCCAAGGCATCTTCATGCGCGTTGTAAACCGGCCAAAAATGCTGTGCCTCTTTACTGCTAAGGTTCAACTGCTCTGTTATATAGCCCACCTTAAGTGTTTTAATGCGCTCGCGCCCCGGTCCTTGTTGGGCAAAAGCCATCAAGGAAAAAAGCAGCATGGGGATAAGGTGTCGTTTATTCTTCAAACTCATAATCTAAATTTAATTCATCAAAGGTATCCGTATTTTCATCTAGGTAATCCAGGATAACGGCTTCTTCCAATTCATCGTCTTCAAGGTTTTCGATCTCTTCACCATCAAAAGCCACAACTTGGGCAATTTCGTAGGAGGTGAGGCCTATTTCAGTATCCTCAAAATAACGTTCAATTTCTGTGCTGGCCAAATCGTCAAATTGTACCGCTTGGGACGTGGGCACCAAAGTAACTACCAGCAGAAGTACCGCTGCAATGGAGGCGGCCACATAAAGGTACTTGGTATACTGTTTTAAGGCGATGACTTTAGGTTCTTCTTGATCCAGCTTATCCAAGACGGATTCATGTACATCCTTAAAATAGTCTTGGGGAACGGAAAATCCATCCGATTTTGGGATGATGGATTCCTCCTTGGCGATCTTATCCAAAAGGCGGTCATTGAAGGAATCAAAGTAGCCTTCAGGGGTTTTGAATTTATCTTTGTGGTTCTTTTTCATACTATCTATTGGACGTTTCTTTTTGCAAAACGTTTAATCTTCTTTTAAATAGGCCTCAATTTTTTTGACGGCCAAATGGTAACTGGCTTTTAAACCGCCTACCGAAGTTTCCAAGATTTGCGATATTTCATCATATTTCATTTCTTGAAAGTACTTCATATTGAATACCAATTTCTGTTTCTCCGGCAAACTGGTCAAGGCCTTTTGTAACTTTAACTGTATTTCATCACCATCAAAATACACATCTGCTTCCAAAGCACCTAGCATTTGTTCTTGCATTTCTTGATCCGTAATCCCGGATTTCCGTTGTCGTTGTTTTAAAAAAGTTAAGGATTCGTTAGTGGCAATCCGGTATAACCAAGAGTATAGTTTGCTATCCCCTTTGAAATTCCCGATGCCTTTGTACACTTTTATAAAGGTATTCTGAAGCACGTCATCCGCGTCATCATGATTGAGCACGATCCTACGGATATGCCAATACAAGCGTTCTTTATAGGTGTTCACCAGCACCTCGAAGGCCTTTGCTTGGCTTTCGGTTTCTTGTAATTCCTTGATCAACTGTTCTTCTACGTGTTGCAACTACAGCAAGTTTTATGGTAAGACTGTATATATAACGAAAGGTTTAATGGAATGTTTTTTAAATACAAATGTCAAATGTAAGAGACAAGAGAAAAGAGACAGGAGACAAGATGGGAGAAGCAAGCGACAAATTTACACTCAAATGCGGGAAACGAGAAACAAGAGCCAAGAAAATACTTTTAAGTTATCGGGGATTTTTTCACCTCCAAACTCTAAACTCCTACCCCATATTCTGCATGGCTACCAGCTTTTTATAGGTCTTATCGGCTTTTAGGAGCTCCCTGTGGGTGCCTTGTTCAATAATTTTTCCTTTTTTGAGGACCACAATGGAATCGGCATTTTGAATGGTGGACAAGCGGTGGGCAATAACGATCGAGGTACGGTTATGCATCATTTTTTCCAGGGCATCCTGTACTAAACGCTCGCTTTCGGTATCGAGCGCGGATGTAGCTTCATCCAAAATCATGATAGGAGGATTCTTTAAAACGGCGCGTGCAATGGAAAGACGTTGTTTTTGACCGCCACTCAGTTTGTTGCCGCTATCCCCAATATTGGTGTCATAGCCTTTGGGGAGTTCCATGATAAAATCATGGGCATTCGCAATTTTAGCGGCTTCCTGAATTTCCTCTAAAGAAGCGTTTTCTTTCCCCAATCCGATGTTGTTTTTGACCGTGTCGTTGAACAAAATGGAATCCTGGGTCACCAAGCCCATAAGACCGCGAAGGGATTTTTTGGTAATATCCTTAATGTTGGCGCCATCGATACAAATCTCCCCTTCATTAACGTCATAAAAACGGGTGACCAGATTGGCCAAAGTACTTTTTCCACTGCCGGATTGACCCACAAGGGCAACCGTTTGGCCTTTCTTTACCTCTAAATTGAAGTTTTGCAAGACATTGTCATTTTCATATTTAAAGGTGATGTTTTGAAGTTGCAAGCTATCGCTAAAAGAATCTTTGGTAATGGCGGTAGCGGAATCTTTGATAGGGTTGTCCGTTTCCAAGATTTCCAAAACCCGTTCCGCAGCGGCATTTCCTTTTTTTACCCCATAAGATGCTTTACTTATCGCTTTGGCCGGGGTTAAAATATTGTATGCCAGTCCCATATATGCAATAAAGGAGGAGGCATCCAAGGTTTTATCTACCAAGACCATTTTACCACCGAACCATAACAAGACCCCAATAACCAAAATCCCGAGAAACTCGCCTGTTGGTGATGCTAGGTTCTGACGGTTTAAAAGACTATTGGAAAATTTAAAGAATCGGGTGGTAGAGTTTTTGAAAGTTTGGTAAAACCTGGATTCTGAATTAAATGCCTTGATGACCCGCAATCCTCCCAAGGTTTCCTCTACGATAGATAAAAACTCGCCTTGTTCCCTTTGTACCCGGTCCGATTTCTTTTTAAGGGATTTTCCAATCCTTGAAATGATCATCCCGGCAATCGGTATAAAAACAAACACGAAAATGGTAAGTTTTGTACTGATGCCGAACATGATGAGTATGGTGAACAAGATGGTTAGCGGCTCCCGCACAATAAGTTCCAACACGGAGAGAAAAGAATGTTGGATTTCTAAAACATCCGATGTGATTCGCGCAATGACATCACCCTTCCGTTTTTCGGAAAAAAAGGAAATGGGCAGATCCACGATCTTCTTATACATATTGTTCCTAATATCCTTTAAAACCCCATTCCTAAGAAAGGTGATAAAGAACATAGCCAGGTAATTAAACACGTTTTTGAACAGAAAAAGTACGAGAACAAGGCCAACAACAAGGATCAACCCCTTCATATCATCATCACCGGAATAGGCCGTTACGCGGTAATTAATATACTCTTGTAGATAATCCTTCAACCCCGAAAAACCGGTATATACCGGCTCTTTATATACTTTTTGCTCTGGTTTGAACAAGACATCCAGCATTGGAATTAGGGCAGCAAAGGAAAGTGCGCTGAACAAGGCATAAAGGATGTTGAAAAAGATATTGAGAAATCCGTATTTGCGATAAGGAATCGCAAACTGCAAAATCTTTTTAAAGTAGTTCATTCACTATAAATTCAGTTCGGAGATGATGCCCTCCAATTTGGCATCCAACTGCGAATTTACGGATTTAAAATCCGCTGCATTGCCTAGGACCGCATTGGTGCTTATGTAGAATTTTACTTTAGGCTCCGTACCACTGGGACGTGCGGCGATTCGGGTACCATCTTCGGTTTCGTATATCAATACATTGGATTTTGGAAGGTGGATTTCCTTTTCTTCCCTCGTTTGCACGTTTTTGGCAACGGAAAGGTTGTAATCCTCGATCCATAACAATTTGGAACCTTGTACGGTGTCCACAGGGCTCTCCTTAAAGTCTTTGAGCATCTGCTTAATTTCGTCCGCTCCGCTCATTCCCTTTTTGGTAATGGATATTAGCTTTTCCTTATAAAAACCAAAGGACACATAGGCATCGATCAAATCTTTATAGAAAGAACTTCCATTGGCTTTGGCCTGGGCCGCAATCTCGCAAGCCAAAAGGGTGGAGGTCACTGCATCCTTATCCCTAACAAAATCACCTACCATATAACCAAAGCTTTCTTCCCCACCACCAACAAAGGTAGATGCCGGAAAATCCTTGATCATTTTTCCGATCCACTTAAAGCCTGTGAGGGCCGTCTTGAATTCCACACCATAAGCCTTTGCCATCTGTTCCATCATTGGGGTGGAAACAATAGTGGTGGCTATAAATTCATTTCCCTTAAAACCTTTTGCCTTGTACTGGTCCAACAAAAACTTGGTCATCAAGACCATGGTCTGGTTGCCATTAAGAAGTTCCATTTCGCCTTCCAAGTTGCGCACGGCAATTCCAAGACGGTCACTGTCCGGATCCGTGCCTACTACCATATCCGCACCAATTTCTTCGGCTTTTGCAATGGCCATGGATAAGGCTTCCGGCTCCTCAGGATTGGGGGATTTTACGGTAGGGAAATTCCCGTCAGGCTCCGCCTGTTCAGCGATAACGGTAACATTATCATATCCGGCCCGTTTCAATACTTCTGGGATAGCGGTGATGGACGTCCCGTGAATGGAGGTAAAGACAATTTTAAAATCAGCTTTTCCTTCAGCATTAAAACTTCCGTTTTTTACGGACTCTTTAAAAAACGCTTCATCAACTTCCGTGTCGATTGCTGCTATAAGATTGTGGTTTGCTTCAAACTTGATGTCTTCAAAAGAGAGGGCATCGATTTCTGCAATGATCTCCCCATCCTCAGGAGGTACGATCTGGCCACCATCGCCCCAATAGACCTTGTACCCGTTATATTCCGGCGGATTATGTGATGCCGTAAGAACGATGCCGGCATGGCAGTTTAAATGGCGCACGGCAAACGAAAGTTCCGGGGTGGTGCGCAAAGCGGAAAATCGAAAGACTTTAATACCGTTGGCAGAAAGGACCTCCGCCACGGTTTGTGAGAGCGTATCACTATTATGGCGGCAGTCATAGGCAATAACGACCTTGATTTCCGTATCGGAAACTGTTTTCTTTAAGTAATTACTAAGGCCTTGTGTGCTTTTACCTAAGGTATATTTATTGATTCTGTTTGTCCCTGCGCCCATAACCCCGCGCATTCCCCCAGTACCAAACTCAAGATTTTTGTAAAAGCGTTCTTTGAGTTCTTCCGGGTCGTTGGCGATAAGGTCTTCAATCTCTTTTTTAGTGGCTGGATCGAAAAAATCGGTTAGCCAAGATTTAGCGATATCCGTGATAGCATCCATGGGTCAAAATTTGTATTTCTTACAAAATTACATCAGTTTCTTGGCTTCTTGGCATTGAAAAGGCCATATTATCTTAAAATGTAGTCTTTATTGGGTTTTTACCTCCAATTTCACTAAGTTTCAAGCTATGAAAGGGGGAGTGTTCTGGGTATTCTTATGTGCTGTTTGCAGCATTTTTGGCCAACGTGAGGCGGCCAATTGGTACTTTGGTATAAATGCCGGGCTCACCTTTACCAATGGAGCACCCCAGCCGCTTTTGGATGGACAGCTAAGAGCTGTGGAAGGAAGCTCCGTTATCTCTGACCCTGACGGAAATTTGTTGTTCTATACGGACGGCCAAAACGTTTGGAACAGGAACCATACTATCATGCGTAATGGTATAGGCCTAATGGGAAGCCCTTCAAGTACCCAGGGAGCGCTTATCGTACCAAATCCGGAGTTCCCACTGTTGCATTACATTTTTACCACGGACGATATCCTTTTGGCGCAAAATAACCAGTCCAATGGGTTTAACTACAGTGTGGTAAATACCGATTTGGAACAAGGGTTTGGTGAAGTAATCATAAAGAATCGGGAACTGCTTCCGGCCAGTTCGGAAAAAGTGTCCGTGGTCTTTAACTTTTTGGGCAATTATTATTGGGTGCTTACCCATTTTGAAGATCGTTTTTATGCGTATCGGGTAGATAGGAACGGGGTTACCGAAACCCCGGTAGTTTCCGTAGTAGGGCCAAACATCCAAAATCCGGAGAATGGGCGGGGTACGCTCAAGCTATCACCGGATGGTACCAAAGTAGCGATGTCCTATTTGATACGGGAACCGGCTTTTGCGACCAATCTTTTTGCGTTTGATTTTGACATTACTACGGGTGTTGTGAGTAATCCGGTGGAAGCTTCCAATGACAATCGTGCCTATTATGGTGTGGAGTTTTCTTCGAGGTCTAACAAATTGTATGCCTCCGGTGTGCGTTTCAGTGGCAATACTACATTGGGAAGAGCAGAAATCGTTCAATTTGACTTAGAACAAAATGGTTTTCTTGATCAAGGCACGGTCATTTTGGATTTTTCCGTGAACGCTGCGACCTTTGTGGCGGGAGCCTTGCAGATAGGCATCGATAAGCGGATCTATCACAGCTTGTCCAACTCGCTATTATCAATAATCCGGGAACCCAATGAGGAAGCACAATTTGTAGATGCCCAGTCTTTTGTCATAGGTTTGGGAGGAAGGGAGGCCACCTTTGGACTTCCGCCCTTTATCCAATCCTTTTTTGAGTCCATAGCTACTATTGAAAACCCCTGTTTTGGGGAACCGACGATGTTCACTCCAGATAACTTGGCCAATATCACGTCCATTTCATGGGATTTTGGTGATCCCAATTCTGGAGCAACGAATACGTTTATGGGCTTGGATGCACAACACGTTTTTTCAGCTCCAGGGGAATATACCATAACCGCTGAAGTAACTTACACAAGCGGGGTAATAAGGCGTTTGCTTGAGGTGGTCACCATTGAAGAAATACCGAATGTCCTAGAAGAAGCCGTATTGGAACAGTGCGATGTTGATGGCATGGATGACGGATTGACTACCTTTAATTTATTGGATGCCATTCCTTTGTTCGCCAATGGGAATACTGATTTTGACGTTGATTTTTTTGGTACAATAGCAGAGGCGGAGGCCAATGAAAACCCTTTGGAGCCTGTTGGCTATGCAAATACCGTTCCTGGAGAAATGGTATATGCCAGGATCTTTACCAACAGAAATTGTTTTGCTTTGGTTGAAATTACGCTGGAAACTATTCCCTTGTCCAATCTGGGGATGTTCGACACTTTTTTTAGTTGTGATGGAACCTTGAACGGGAATACTTTGACAGCGAATTTAACCAGTGTCTTGAACGAGTTGCGTGTGAATTTTCCGGATGGGGACATTTTATTTTTTAGGACGAACCAGGATGCATTGCTAAACCGGAATACCGTGCCTATTGGCCCTTTTAGTTTTAACCGGAATGATATACCGGAATTTGTCTTTAGGGTGTTTGAGAACAACCAATGTGCCTTTATAGGTAGTTTTGAATGGGTGGTACAAGCATCGCCGGATTTTGCCCCTCTAGTATCTTTGGAACTTTGTAACGGGCAAGCGTTATTGACTGCCTTGCCAGATTTTGATGCCTATGTATGGTCCACGGGGGAGGCTACCCAAGAAATTATGGTAAACGGAACGGGAAACTTTACCGTAACTTTTGCCAATGGGCCATGTACCTTTACCCAAACTTTTGAAGTTAGTGATACACCCCCAATCGCAATCGAAGAAATTTTGGTTGAAGATTTCACGCAGAACCCCTCCATAACGGTTCTCATAGGGACTACGGAAGATTCGGAAAACCTTCAGTTTTCCATTGACGGCGGACGGACTTTCCAAGCGGAAAATACTTTTCTGAACGTTACCCCAAATATCTATGATTTGGTGGTCACTAACGGATGTACCGTTTTTGAAGATCAGCTACTCGTAGGAGGGGTACCCAACTTTTTCACACCCAATGGGGATAGGAACAACGATGTGTTTCTCTTGGAAAATGCCGGATTTTTCCCAGGGTATCAAATCAACATCTTTGATCGTTATGGCAAGCTGCTGGTTACTGTGACCGATGGCAATCCTATTTGGGACGGAAGCTATCAAAATAACGACTTGCCTTCATCAAATTATTGGTATAATCTTAGCCTTCCGGATGGTAGAAGCGTACAAGGGTCTTTTGTGCTAAAGCGTTAGATGTTAACACGTTCACTAATTTGGTATCCTTTGTTTGCTTGGGAAGAACCTTTAGACCGAATGAATATTTCGCCTAAAAAACCCGCTAAAAAGAACTGTATGCCAATAAGCATACTGGTCAAAGCGATGTAAAATTGAGGCCTATCCGTAATTAAGCGCCCCGTTTTGTTGATGACCAGCTTATCAATGCCCAAATAGAGCGAAAAGGCAAAACCGATAAAAAACATCAATACGCCCAAAGCACCGAACAAGTGCATGGGTCTTCTTCCAAATTTGGATACGAACCAAATGGTTACCAAATCCAGAAAACCGTTTATAAAACGTTCTATACCAAATTTGGTAGCACCATATTTACGGGCTTGGTGTTGGACCACTTTTTCCCCAATGTTCTGGAAACCGGCATTTCTGGCTAAAACCGGAATATAGCGGTGCATCTCGCCGGATACCTCAATGGTTTTAATCACGTCTTTATGGTAGGCTTTAAGACCGCAATTAAAGTCATGTAAGGCCACACCAGAGGTTTTTCTAGCCGCCCAGTTAAAAAGCTTGGAGGGCAAGTTCTTGCTGATGATGGAATCGTACCGTTTCTTTTTCCAACCGGAGACCAGGTCAAAACCTTCATTGGCGATCAAGGCATATAGCTGGGGAATTTCCTCGGGATTGTCCTGTAGATCGGCATCCATGGTAATCACCACATCCCCTTTGGCTTCCTTAAAACCCGCGTGGAGTGCTTGCGATTTTCCAAAATTGCGCCTAAAACGGATGCCTTTTACCCTTGGGTCTTTTTGCGAAAGTGCTCGTATACTGTTCCAAGAACCGTCCGTACTGCCATCATCAATAAACAATAGCTCAAAATCAAAACGATTGGATTGCATGACCCGTGCAATCCAATCGTAGAGTTCGTTTAGGGATTCTTCTTCGTTCAGTAAAGGAATTACTAGGGATAATTGCATGGGTACTTGCTCAGAATTCCTTCAAAAATAGTATTTTCTGGTTTAGTAAGAAGCTTTGTCTTTTTTTGCGATTAGTCCGGTGATCAATCCAATGACAAGTCCAAATAATGCACTCATGATCAAACCAATGGCAAGAAGTATTGGGAAAAACTTTTTCTGTATTTCCATACCCTGATCCCATTGTTCCTGAGTTAATCGAGGATTGTCCTCAAAGGCCTGTACTTTGGAAATTTCCCCCGCTTTTTCTAGATAGTCAGGTTCAATAACATTACTCAGTATCAAAAAGTAAACTGTGCCTATCAACGCTGCAATAAGGCCGATACCGGCACCAATTTTAAGCGCCTGTTTTATAGTTAAATAACTGCCATTGGCTTTCTTGAACTGTAAAATACCGATGACCACAAAAACGCCAAGTATACCAAACTGGATACCTTGTATTGCCGCACTTCGGTCATAATGCAAGTCCATGCTAAATAGCATAATTCCAAAAACAACTCCTACTAAACCTCCTAAAAGGCCATACTGCACTGTAAATTTCTTTGTTTTCACTTCATTTTCTTCCATAATTATAAATTTGTTGGTTACGTTTGGTTAGTTTGTGAATTCACCATATTGTTACACTTACAAGATACTTTTTTAATTTTAGGAAGTGTTGGGTTGCAAGTGTTCAAAAATTGCTTAAATTTGCACGCTTAAAATAATTGCCTGTCGGAATGGGCAATGAAAATTTTAAAAAGATGAAAGCAGGTATACACCCAGAAAATTATAGATTGGTAGCTTTTAAGGACATGTCCAACGAGGATGTCTTTATTACAAAGTCTACTGCAGAGGCTAAAGAGAACATCACGGTAGATGGTGTTGAATATCCTTTGATCAAATTGGAAATTTCCAGAACAAGCCATCCATTTTATACCGGTAAGACCAAACTTATCGATACTGCTGGTAGGATTGACAAGTTCAAGAACAAATACAAGAAGTTCAGTAAGGAAGAAAAAAAGGACGAATAGGACTTTTTTTATAAATAAAAGGAACGCCTTCGCTTAATTGTGAAGGCGTTTTTTATTTTTATAGCACTTTAAAATAACCGACCCATGAATGTTGTTCTTTCCGATGGTGATTATAGACAAGCGCTATTACCTTTTACCTACACCAGACCTATCGCAGAAATACGGATAGGCATGACCACCATAAAAGAAAAATGGGAACATTGGTTGGATACGGATGTTTCGGTTTTTACGGAAGCGTATCTCTCGGACAAATTTTCGTTACAAGTAACGGATGACAACCTCGTAATTCATGCACCCTTCCTGCCCAACGCCGCTTTTGTAAAAGCCGTTCAAGGCCTAAACCCCAATGAAGCCTTGGTAAAGGAGAACGAGGTATTGGCCTACCGCACAACCAGTACCGAAATTGCTTTTAAAGAAGGGTATACGCAAGTTTCATATGATGGGGAGCTGACAAGTGTAAAGCATACATGGGATATCTTTTCTAAAAACGATATGGTTTTAAAAGCGGACTTTGCGGTACTTACCAAAGGCAGAAAAAGTCAGCCCATTTCTGACACCAATACGGTTATTGGTGCGGAAAACATCTTTTTAGAAGAAGGGGCCTCAGTAGAATGTAGTATTTTAAATGCGACTACAGGACCTATTTATATAGGGAAGCATGCACAAATTATGGAGGGCTGCATTATCCGGGGCGGATTGGCCCTTGGGGAACATGCGGTGGTCAAAATGGGTGCCAAGTTGTATGGTGCCAATACCTTTGGACCATATTGCAAAGTAGGGGGCGAAGTCAATAATTCCGTTTTGTTTGCCTATTCCAATAAAGGACATGAGGGATTTCTTGGGAATTCCGTGTTGGGGGAGTGGTGCAACTTGGGTGCGGATACCAATACCTCAAACCTAAAGAACAACTACGCACCGGTACGTCTTTGGGATTATAAGACAGAAGGCTTTGCAAAAACCGGTTTGCAATTTTGTGGTCTTATGATGGGCGACCATAGCAAATGCGGAATCAATACCATGTTCAATACGGGAACAATGGTTGGGGTAAGCGCCAATATCTTTGGCAGCGGTTTCCCCAGAAACTTTATTCCCAGTTATAGTTGGGGTGGGGCATCCGGCTTTACAACCTACAGGACCAACAAAGCTTTTGAAACTGCAACGGCTATGATGCGGCGGAGGAGCATTGAATTTGATACCAAGGAACAAGCCATTTTGGAACATGTTTTTGAAATAAGCAAAGGCTGGCGCACATCCTACTAGGCATATCATCTTATAATGTACCATGGTCATAGTATCCATTTCCCATTTGACGTTCAAGAGGCAAGAGTAACCTTCAAAATCAAAATTAAACCCTATACCATTAAGGTATCGAACTCATTTAAACTTTTTCAATTGGCTAAAAAATTGCTCTTTTTAAGCCCTTTTTTGTCTTTTTTTCTTTCCGTAGCCCAGCTACCTGCCTCGCGGCAAGGCGGGTCCAACTCAAAAAAGTCTTCGACAGGGAAAAAAATATCTAGTTTTCGCTTCAATCCAAAAAGTTTAAATGAGTTCATCGTTAAAACGAAGAGTATTGTCATGGTCTTTAACTATAGCCTAGCTAAAGCCCTGTAGTTGTTATCGCAAATAAAAAAGTTCTACTATACCACAGCTTACCGCCTTTTCACCACAGCCTTGGAAAGCGAAACGTCCTTTCATCGAAAAAATAAAATAGTAAAGTATTAGATTACAATAAATGTAAGAAAATACGTTTTTAGATTAAACTTTTTAAAACGAGCATCCATCTCCAGAAAACTACGGTTCACCGAAATGGATCGGTTCAATCAAGTTTTTTAAAGGAATTTTGTAATCAAATTAGTAATTAAACCCAAATCGAATGAAAACCAGAATTTTAAACCTATGCCTATTAGCCATGCTACTGTTATCGGTATCATGTGTAAAAGACAGTTTTGAACCTAACGTTCCGGAAATTGGCGAAGAGAATCCCATTGAAGAGGAACCCGTAACCGCAATGTCCGATTTAGAGATACCCTCGGGCTTTGATTTTAGTACGGCTGTTGCTGTAGACCTTCAGATTACGGATGGTCAAAACGGTGTCCGTTATACCGTGCAATTGCTTCAAGGTACGGTTTATAATGGCGTGGTCTTGAACAATGCCATTAATACCACCTTAAATATATCCGCTGCGGAAACGGAAATAGTCCTTATTCGCAATACCGGGACAAACATCGAAGAAATCTTGGTTCCTGTAACCGGTACGACCCTAACCTATAACCACTAATCCCTCAAATCTAATCTCACTATGAAAAATACACGTAACCTACTATTTGGACCTCTATTGCTCGTAGCATTTTTGTTAACGGGTCTCAATGCCAATGCCCAATGTAATACTGATCCCAATGGGGATTGTGACGGCGATGGGATACTAAACTCAGTGGATCTTGATGCCGATAACGACGGTATACTCAATACGGATGAGGGTACAGGATGTCAACCCACAAACTCTACAGCAAGGGGTGTCGCATGGGCCGGTAACTGGGGAACCCCATCTCCTTATAACCCAACGATATTAAATTCTGACATTATAGCCTCTGCAGAAGATTTAATTGTAGGACCGGGTATCAATGCTTCCGTAGGTTCTCTCATAACACTTAATGGTGGGATTGGAACTACCAATTTTGACGGTGCGTTTGCCGCTGATGACTATGTTGAATATGGTTTTACCTCTGGTACTTCTGGTGCGCAGATAGAATCCTTTAGTTGGTATCATCCAGGAGCACCTGGTTCCTATGCTGTTTCCGTACTTATCTCGGACGATGATTTTGCGACGCATACTTTATTGCGGGATGGGATACGTATTACCAATAGTGGCGTACCTGCAAATCCTTTTTCCCATGTCACCTTTAGTAGGGCTACAACACCTTTTCCCGTGACTAACAATACGGCGTATAAAGTGCGGGTGTATATGTACAATAAATCCAGCTTTGGAACTACACCAATTTTAGATGATTTTACGCTACGTTTTTGTAGCAATGATGTTGATGGCGATGGTATTATCGATATGTATGATAACGATAGTGACGGTGATGGTTGCGTTGATGCCATGGAGGGCGATGGTAGTTTTGGATTTGCTGATATTGATAGCAATGGAAGACTTACCGGAAGTGTTGATAGTGATGGTATCCCCGTAGCTGCCGGTTCTAGCGGGCAAGCTTTTGGTACTGCCGGTGATGCGGCCGTAGTTACTACGGAATGTGCAAACGCGGATGACGATAATGACGGCGTGATTAATTTATTGGACGCCTATCCAAACGACATTACCAAAGCCTTTAATAGTTATTACCCATCGGAAAATAACGTAGCTACCATAGCTTTTGAGGACCTTTGGCCTTTTGTTGGCGACTATGATTTTAATGATACGGCCATAGATTACAATATGAACGTGATCACCAATGGTCAAAATGAGGTTGATGAAATCGTTTTTACGATTACCTTGACAGATGATGGAGGCGGTTTTAACAATGCCTATGCTATTGAAATGCCCAACGTCCCTACCAACGCGATACAGTCTGTTAGTGGTCAACTGTTGAGCGGTAGCGTGTTCACCTTGGCAGCCAATGGCACGGAACAAGGACAGTCTAACGTTGTTATTCCAATTTTTGACAATGATGTAGCAGCCTTAGGACAAACCCTTACCGTAGTGGTCAATTTTAACGGATCTTTGGTTATTGACCCATGGTTCCAGAGTACATCCGCTCCTTTTAATCCCTTCATCGTAGTGGACGGGGTGCGGGAAATGGAAATTCATTTGCCTGGCAATGGCACAACGGATCTAGGGAATGCGACCCCTACCGTAACCGGTACCAACGCGGATGCTGATGGAAACTATGCAACCGATGGTGGTCTTCCATGGGCAATCAACATTATCGATAGGATTCCATTGCCTACGGAAAAAACACCGATCAACGAAGGGTTCATCTATTTTAACGAATGGGCGCAAAGCGGTGGAACCTCAAGAACAGATTGGTACCAGGACAAATCTGGATATCGTGCCACGGCAAAATTGAGACAACGATTGTAAACTCCCAATAACTCTACTATGATGAACCTTGGTCAACAAGGGCCAAGGTTCTCCTTAAAATTGTAAACTAAAAATGATACTGTAACATTTCAGCAGTAATAATCTGGTTGGCGTAAAGCTGATTTTATGACAACCCCAAATTGTTTAATAAGATTTTAAAATACTTTTGTTTGGTTACCTTGGTCATTGCGTCTTTGTAATGGCCAAGGTTTTTTTTATTCAAATTCTAACACAAACACAAACACAAGCGCAAATTCAAAGGCAAAAACAAATTCAAATTCAAATTAAAGGAAGATGGACTATATGCTGTGTTCTATAGGCTTGGCTTAAGGAAACAAGAAGCATTAGTTTTGGTCTGTTAGGCAAATTCGTTTCTTTCACTACCTCATTACCTCACTACCTCACTACAAAGTAATCCTTATCTTTGCCGTCCCAAAACACGGCGCATTTCAATGAATAAAAAAGTTGCTTTTTATACCTTAGGCTGTAAACTGAATTTCTCGGAGACCTCTACCATTGCCCGTAGTTTTGAAGCGGAAGGCTTTGATAGGGTGGATTTTGGAGAAACTGCAGATATCTATGTGATCAACACCTGTTCGGTCACCGAGAATGCGGACAAACGTTTTAAGACCATTGTAAAGCAAGCCCAGAAGAGTAATCCCGAGGCTTTTGTAGCAGCAATAGGTTGTTACGCCCAACTAAAACCAGAGGAATTGGCAGATGTCCACGGGGTGGATTTAGTGTTGGGAGCAACCGAGAAATTCAAGTTGACCGACTATCTCAACGACCTTACCAAAAATGACCGTGGTGAGGTGCATTCTTGTGAAATTGAGGATGCCGACTTTTATGTGGGCAGTTATGCTATTGGGGATAGGACCAGGGCCTTTTTAAAGGTGCAGGATGGCTGCGATTACAAATGCACGTATTGCACCATTCCCTTGGCTAGGGGGATCTCTAGAAGTGATGCTTTGGACAATGTATTAAAGAACGCGTCGGAAATTGCGGCAAAGGGCATCAAGGAAATCGTTCTTACCGGGGTCAATATCGGGGATTATGGCAAAGGGGAGTTTGGGAATAAAAAACACGAGCATACCTTTTTTGATTTGGTCACTGCTTTAGATACGGTGGAAGGAATACATAGGTTACGGATTTCCTCCATAGAACCCAATTTACTCAAGAACGAGACCATAGATTTTGTAGCCAACAGCAAAAGCTTTGTTCCCCATTTTCATATTCCCTTACAGAGTGGGAGTGATGCGTTGCTAAAATTGATGCGCAGGCGGTATTTGACCAATCTGTACCGGGAACGGGTATCGAAAATTAAGGAAGTGTTACCAGATGCCTGCATTGGGGTCGATGTCATCGTGGGTTTCCCTGGTGAAACGGAGGAACATTTCTTGGAAACCTATCAGTTTTTAAACGAATTGGATATTGCTTACTTGCATGTTTTTACCTATTCCGAAAGGGCCAATACGCCAGCTGCAGAAATGAAAGGTGTTGTTCCCAAACAGTTGAGAAGTAAAAGAAGCAAAATGCTCCGTGGATTATCGGTCAAAAAGCGAAGGGCTTTTTATGAAAGCCAATTGGGCACAATGCGGACGGTATTGTTTGAAGGGGAGAATAAAGCTGGATATATCCATGGATTTACAGAGAATTATGTAAAGGTAAAAGCACCATGGAACCCTAATTTGGTCAACACCCTACATGAGGTAACACTTACCGCTATAGATGAGGATGGCTTGGTCCGTTTTGATTTTATTCACGCAGCGATAGGGGCATAAAAAAACCCCGATAAAAGTATCAGGGTTAGTTTGGTTCGTTAGATGCGTATGCCTACGGGCAACATCTCCTTGTACTGGTGTCGATTCTTTCTTAAGAATCCCGCAATATGTGGACTTGTAGGCACCACTCTTAAGTTTTGGTCTTGAATGTGGCTTAAAACACATTTGATAAACGATTCCTTGAATCCTTCTTGGGTAATCTCTTCAGGAATGACCAATTTGGTTAAAAAGACCTTCCTTTCTTGAGAAGAATACTCAATTTTTGCTAGGTGCCCATCGACTTTTACTTCAAATTGGCGCAAAAAACTGTTATCCTTAATTTCCATTGCTATCATATAGTTTACGTTTTCTACTTTTGAGTGGAGACAAAAAAAGGATTTCAATAATCCTTTGTTTTTCTGCTCCGCTATGTTAGGACGGTTTGTAAAAAGTGTGGTACATTACAAACGGAAACGAAAGTAGTTAAAAATTACCTAATTTCCTAGTAAAATCGACCTGTTCCATTATATGTCCGACCAAAAAACAGTTCTATACCTTATGCCCGGCATGGCAGCAAACCCCTCTATTTTTGATGGCCTCTCCTTGGATGAAAATCGATTCAAGGTCATACGGCTAGAATGGTTCCAACCTAGCAAAGGAATCAGCTTTGAGGACTATGCCAAGCAGATGTGTCAAAAAATCACCCACAAAAACCCGGTACTGTTGGGCGTTTCTTTTGGGGGGCTTTTGGTGCAGGAAATGGCGTGGCATATGCCAACAAAACAGGTGGTCATTGTCTCCAGCGTAAAGTCGGAAAAAGAATTGCCCAAGCGCATGTTGTTTGCCAAATATACCAAGGTCCATAAGTTGCTGCCCACTGGTTTGGTGAACAATGTAGAACTTCTGGCCAAATACGCCTTTGGTGAAACGGTTACGAAACGTTTGGCGCTTTATGAGATGTACCTCTCTATTAGGGATAAGTATTATATTGACTGGTCTATTGATAATATCGTGAATTGGAAATCCAAAGGGGAGTTACCCAACCTTATCCATATCCACGGAGAGCACGATTCCGTTTTTCCCATTTCCAATATATCCGACTGTATACCGGTAAAAAAAGGAACCCATACCATGATAATTCACAGGGTAAAATGGTTTAATGAACAACTACCCACACTAATTAAGGAAGATTAGAGTTTAAATTGATAGTATCTTGCATTTAAAATTGATGAGCATATGAAATATTTAAAAAATATATTGGCGGTTATTGGTTTTGTAGTGGTGGTAGGCAGTTTGGTTTATGCCGTACAATCCGATGATAGTTCAAATTCTGTCGTTACTGAGGACGCAACGGCCTTGGAATCTAAAAATGTAGGTGAAGGTTATAGCATACGGGCCATTTCCATCCCCAAGGATTTAAATTTTGCAGGTGAAAAGGTACCCTTTACAGATCCTGAAGTCATGGAACGTGTAGACAGGGAGTTTTTGGTCAATACCTATTGGCAGTCCAATGCCTTGTTGTTGATGAAGCGGGCCAACAAATACTTCCCTATCATTGAACCTATCCTTGCCAAAAACAACATTCCGGACGATTTTAAATATTTGGCCGTAGCCGAAAGTGGTTTGCAGAATGTGGTATCCCCGGCAGGTGCTACCGGGTTTTGGCAAATTTTAAAGGCCACGGGACGGGAATACGGCTTGGAAGTCAATTCAAATGTAGATGAGCGTTACCATATAGAAAAGGCAACACAGGCAGCCTGTGAATACCTTAATCGATGGAAAAAACGATTTGGTACTTGGACCTTGACCGCGGCAGCCTATAATGCCGGCCCAGGAGGCATCCAAAAGTATATGGACATCCAGAAAACCGACGATTATTATGATCTTTTACTTGGAGAGGAAACCGGGCGTTACGTTTTTAGGATCATGGCTATTAAGGAGATAATTTCCAATCCGGATACCTATGGATTTGCCGTGGACAAGGATGATTTCTACAATGCCGTACCTACTTTTTCCGTTGAGGTTGATGAGCCTGTTGCCAGTTGGGCAGATTTTGCCAGCGACTACGAAATAAGCTACAAGGTATTAAAACGCCATAACCCATGGTTACGGGAGCCCCATCTTAACAATGCCTCTAAAAAGAAATACAGTATAGAAATTCCAAATAAGGGGTATTACCGCGAAAGTAAATAGGATCAAGGTTTCATTGTATAATCCATTTTGAAGTAGTAATCCTTTTAAGAATTACGCTATGCTGGACTTGTTTCAGAATCTCAGGATGTATTTTCATTCAAGGTTATCAAATGAGACCCTGAAACGAGTTCAGGGTGACGGAAACAAGATTATTTGGGTTTTATTCACGATTTTGTAGATAAAATGAGAAAAGGACCTTAAATCTTCTTCATTTGCTGTTGCATCATCTTTATCTGCTCCGTGAGCATATTGTTCTTGTCCAACTTTTTGGCCTCCTGCAAGAGGGTAGTGGCTTCACGTTTTCTGCGTTTCTGCATTGCAATTCCCGCCAGGCTTAGCTTGGCCATGGCCACGTCGTAGTCCATATTAAGACCAAGTTTTAGAGCTCTTTTAAAAAACTTCTCCGCCTGGGTCAAATTTCGTTGGGAAAAGATGATGCCCTGCAAGTAGTTGTAATATCCTTGTTGCTTTTTTACCAAGGCAGCTTCGGGATTTTTAATTTTGGACAACCATTTTTCCGTTCCCGCCATATCTTGCTTACGCATTCTTAAAAAAGCAAGGAGGATGATTTCGTTTCTGAAATAAAGAAAAACAAAGATCAAGGAAAGTAAGATGAGAAAGATACCGTTTCCTATATAGCCTTCAATAAATTGATACACTGCAAAACCGATGATTAATGCGGCCAATACAAGTTTTATGTTTTTGTTGAACATTGTTGTTAGTCTGTTTGTAGTTCGTAAGTAATTGTAGATTTTATGGTCGTCGGTATTTCTACGTCTGCCAATTGCGCCATGCTGGAAACCCCTTTAACCTCGTTGGATACCATAACTTTCTGTACAAATCCGTTATCGGCATTGGCTTGGATTGCTGTTTCTTGGGTACCGCTCAAGGACATCTTGGTTCCGGATTCATCCGTTTCCATGGTGACTGCCGCAATTCCAGAGATAAAAGTACTGTTGGTATCCTGCTTTTCAAAGGTAAAGGTATTGTTGGCACTCAATTTACCGGTATAGCTGTTGTCCCATGATTCCCCAACGGATACTGACGTAGACGCATCGGGATAAAAATAGGTCATCTGTTCAAAGCTTTGGGCCAGTCCGCTAGCACTAAAGTCCTTTGCCAAGCCCTTTTTCATCACATTCACCGTAAATTCATCTTCGATACCGGCGGCAGCTATCATTTTAGCTATCATACTTTCGCCACCCTCAACGCTACGTATCTTACCTTCTTTTCCCATTTTTATGTGTAACTCATGGCCTAATATGGCATGGAACATTTCAGACATCATATCCCCTTCCTTAACATCAGTAGCTTTAACGTCTAAAATAGTACCCTGTAAATTTGAGGTAGTTTTAAGGGAGAAATCCTCAAAAACCAGATTTAAATCGTATCCTTCATCATACGCTGAGGTAACCGTAAATTGTAGGACACCTCCCAAATCGTTGGTCAATTCATGTGTGGCACCTTCCATTTCTTGTATGATAAGCTGTTTGGCACTTTGGGCAATAGTAAAGGTATCCCCAACTTCCAAGCGATATTGTAAGCTACTTTGGGCACTGATTAGAAACGGAATACAGCATAAGCCCAGGAGGAAATACCTTGTGATTTGCTTCATGGCAATTTTCTTAGGTTTGGAAAGCACAAAACTAACACAAACATTTTTTAGAAAGGACTTGTAGGTGCAAAAAGTCTTCGTATATTTGCGCCCAGAATTTCAGAAAGCCTTGGGCTTTATCAAAATAACTTCAAGATGAAAAGAACGTATCAGCCTTCAAAGAGAAAAAGAAGGAACAAGCATGGTTTTAGGGAACGTATGGCTAGTGCCAATGGAAGAAAAGTTCTTGCCAGAAGGAGGGCTAAAGGAAGAAAAAAACTAACGGTTTCATCAGAACCCCGCCATAAGAAATAATGGGTGTAAATAACTTTTTAATAAAGGTGCTACTTCTTTAAGTTTAGCACCTTTTTTTTGGACTAATTTTGAAAAATTTTATCAACGAGAAACATAAAAAATGCCAAAAAGAGACGACCTCAAATCTATTTTAATTATTGGTTCAGGCCCTATAGTTATTGGGCAAGCATGCGAGTTTGACTATTCTGGCTCCCAAGCTTTGCGCTCCTTGCGCGAAGATGGCATTGAAACCATTTTAATAAACAGCAATCCTGCAACCATTATGACGGATCCCGTTATGGCGGATCATGTTTACTTAAAACCGTTAAACACAAAGTCGATTATTGAGATCCTTAAGAACCATCCCAATATCAACGCCGTTCTACCTACTATGGGTGGACAAACGGCCCTGAACTTATGTATTGAAGCGGATGATAAAGGTATTTGGGAAGATTTTGGTGTAGAAATTATTGGGGTCGATATTGATGCCATCAACATTACCGAAGACCGGGAAAAGTTTAGGGAATTGATGACAAAAATTGGAGTAGGTATGGCTCCGCAATCCACGGCAACTTCCTTCCTTAAAGGAAAAGAGATTGCCCAGGAATACGGTTTTCCGTTGGTCATCCGTGCTTCCTTCACCTTAGGGGGAGCCGGGGCATCCATTGTCCATGATCCCAAAGATTTTGACAACCTATTGAGTCACGGCCTGGAAGTATCTCCCATACATGAGGTGATGATAGATAAGGCGATGATGGGATGGAAGGAGTATGAATTAGAATTACTTCGTGATAAAAATGATAATGTAGTCATTATTTGCGCTATCGAAAATATGGACCCTATGGGTATCCACACCGGGGATTCCATTACCGTGGCGCCTGCCATGACCCTATCGGACCGCACTTATCAGCGTATGCGGGATATGGCCATCCATATGATGCGAAGCATTGGGGACTTTGCCGGGGGGTGTAACGTACAGTTTGCCGTAAGTCCGGATGAGGAGGAGGAAATTATTGCCATAGAGATCAATCCAAGGGTATCCCGTTCCTCGGCCTTGGCTTCCAAAGCAACCGGATATCCCATTGCTAAAATAGCCGCCAAACTGGCTATTGGCTATTCCTTGGACGAACTTCAAAATCAGATCACAAAATCTACATCGGCCTTATTTGAACCTACCTTGGACTATGTAATCGTTAAGATACCGCGTTGGAATTTTGATAAATTCGAAGGTTCCGATCGTACTTTGGGCTTACAAATGAAAGCAGTGGGCGAGGTAATGGGTATTGGACGTTCTTTTCAGGAGGCTTTGCATAAAGCTACCCAATCCCTCGAAATCAAGAGAAACGGTCTGGGTGCCGATGGTAAAGGCCATAAAGATTACGAAACCATTATCCAGAAACTAACGGTACCCAGTTGGGACCGGGTTTTTGTGATTTATGATGCGATACAGTTAGGCATTCCTTTGGCCCGTATCCATGAGATTACCAAAATTGACATGTGGTTCTTAAAGCAGTATGAAGAATTGCATCTGTTGGAAGAAGAAATTTCCAGATACACTATAGAGAGTTTACCAAAAGCCTTGCTTTTGGAGGCCAAGCAAAAAGGTTTTGCGGACCGCCAGATAGCCCATATGTTGGATTGCTATGAAAGTGAGGTCCATAAAAAACGTACGGCGCAAAATATCAATAGGGTTTACAAATTGGTAGATACCTGCGCCGCAGAATTTAAGGCCTTGACGCCCTATTATTATTCCACCTTTGAGGAGGAAATTGAAACTGCGGACGGAAAGCGATATGTAGTGAACGATAGCGAGGTTACGGACCGTAAAAAGATAGTGGTCTTAGGTTCCGGTCCAAACAGGATCGGGCAAGGTATCGAGTTCGATTACTGTTGTGTACATGGGGTTTTGGCCGCTTCGGAATGCGGTTACGAGACCATTATGATCAATTGTAACCCAGAAACCGTATCCACGGATTTTGATACCGCGGACAAACTTTATTTTGAACCGGTCTTTTGGGAGCATATTTATGACATTATCCTCCATGAAAAGCCGGAAGGCGTTATTGTTCAATTGGGTGGACAAACGGCCTTAAAACTTGCGGAGAAGCTCTCTAAATACGGAATCAAGATCATTGGGACCAGTTTTGAGTCGTTGGATTTGGCAGAGGATCGAGGAAGTTTTTCCACGCTATTAAAAGAAAATAACATTCCCTACCCAAGATTCGGAACTGCTGAAAGTGCCGATGAGGCTTTGGAACTGTCCGATCAACTCGGTTTCCCTTTATTGGTTAGACCATCATACGTACTTGGGGGCCAAGGAATGAAAATTGTTATCAATAGGGAAGATTTGGAAGCCCATGTGGTGGACCTGCTTCGAAAAATACCGAACAATAAGCTGTTGTTGGACCACTATTTGGATGGTGCCATAGAGGCCGAGGCCGATGCCATTTGCGATGGGGAAGACGTATATATCATTGGTATTATGGAGCATATAGAACCTTGTGGTATCCACTCTGGGGATTCCAATGCTACCTTACCGCCATTTAATTTGGGCGAATTTGTATTGCAACAAATTAAGGACCATACAAAAAAAATTGCCTTGGCACTGAATACAGTAGGCTTGATCAATATCCAATTTGCGGTAAAGGACGATACGGTATTCATTATTGAAGCCAACCCAAGGGCATCCAGAACCGTTCCTTTTATTGCAAAAGCGTACAAGGAACCTTATGTGAATTATGCGACTAAAGTGATGTTGGGGGAGAAGAAAGTGAAGGATTTTAACTTTAATCCCCAACTGGAAGGTTTTGCCATCAAACAACCCGTATTCTCTTTCAATAAATTCCCTAACGTGAACAAAAATTTAGGTCCGGAAATGAAGAGTACGGGAGAGAGTATCTTGTTTATAGACGATTTAAAGGACGATGAATTCTATAACCTCTATTCCAGAAGGAAGATGTATTTGAGTAAATAATACGCAACGTACAAAGAGTTTTAAACGAAACCCCAATTCTATTTGAACTGGTGTTTTGTTTTTTGTAGGTCACAAGTTTCCCTTCCTAAGCTAAGAAAAACCCGCGTTTACCATCAGATTCGTACAGACTTTCCGTTTTGATGTGGTAAAATGGTGAGGGTAAAAACGCTATTCTTTTGTCAACAGCACTACCCAATCCTTATCGGTAGCGTAAGGAGGTTTTCCTAAAAGCACCATTTGTCCACCCGTGACCATGGTCATGGACCCAGCTACCAGTTCGCCTCCCTGCCAAGGATGGTACCATTGTACAGTAAAGTTACCATCCGCATCGATCAAATTTAGTTTGGTGTTACTACCACCGGGAATATATAAGGCATAGGTAATACTGGGTTTTGCCAATCCAAAGGCCCGTTTGTTACTGAGCAGGTTCTGGCAGGGCTCCATTTCCCAATAGGGCAAGTAGGTCTCAAAAAAGCTTTTGGCATTATTGGTAAATTTCCATAGTTGGTGGCGTTGGCCCCAATCTTCGGAGTTTAGGTCGTTTTGGGGTTGTTTGCCGCCAAAGTACCATTCTACCCCAGAGGCCCCAGAAAGTAGGGTGCCCCAAAGTGCATAACGAATCAAGGTGTAGTGCTCGGGGTCATCTTTGTCAATTTTAGCCCCGGTATGCCACTTGCCAATTTCATCCATGCTAATCGCCCATGGGGTGCCGTTAGCATTGGATTTCTCTTTCCATTGTTCTACTATTCTTGGGGCATATTCCCGTTCCGCTTGCTGTAAGGAAAGTCCGTCTATGTGGGGATAGCCCAAAATACTGTCTAAGATGTTTTTCCGAAGCGGGTCGTGCGAATGGGTATGTAACAGCACAGGATGCTGGTACGGGTCATTTTCCTTTAAAAATTTGGCCATGGCCTTTCGTTGTGCATCGTTCTGACCTATAGGTGACCAGCTAGCAGGACCATTTTCTTCGCCTAAATTCCAAATTAACCCATTGTGATGGCCGAACCTTGCTATCAATTCCTGCAAATACAGCTGTCGTAAAGGCCCGGTATTTCCATTATCCAGCAAGTTCTCGTTTTCCGTTTCTTGAAGGACGATATGCAGCGCAATGCCCTTCTCCTGCATATGTTCGAACAAAATTTCCCATTGGGCCAGTTTGCTCACATCAAAGCGCGTAAAATCCTCAGGGGAAACATAAGGCCAAACGTCTTTGCCATCCCCGTTAATGTTCATAGTGAGGAAATAAACGGAGTTCATTCCGATACCGGCCAAATAGTTTATGGCCCCTATGATCCCTTTTCCCTTGCCATTTTTCCAAGTGGGGTCGCCCTTTTTCCAATTTTTTATATGAGGGGTATAGGTATGTACCGTCTCCGGCGGGGCAGCTTCACTTTCCCTGGCTTTTGCTTGAACACGGAAGGTACCGTCAAAGCCTTCATATGCCAAGAAATTTTCGGGACTGTTGGCACCCATCTTTAGCCAGTACTGTTCTCCATGGGGAAATTTAAAATAGCCATTTTCCACCTTTAAGATTCCCTTTGCCCTTAAATCTGGCAATTCCTTATCGGAACGGGAAACAAAAAAGCTCCCTTTTGCATTGCGCAGTTCGACGGGGATTCCCTTTTCATGGGTGCAGTGTAGCGCAATACTATCCCCTTTACTTAACCTTGCCCGGTAGGTCCATTTTCCGGTAACTTCTGGGTTGAACCGTACTTTCCAAATGGCGCCCTTATTAGCACTGGTTTCTCCGGCATTGCCATCGGCTGCATAAAATCCTCGTATGGTCTTGGTGATGCTGTCATTGGAAAATTCCACCGTAAGAAGGTAATTTAAGAATGGGTTTTCTTTGGCATTTTCGTCTGTTTCCTCGCCTGTAAAACTTAAGGCAACCGTATGGTGTTGGCTATAGACGTTCATAGGTTTCTCCCCTGAAACGTTAGGTTCGCTTAACTTTTGGGCAGGAAGCTTTAAGCGTTCTATGCTGTTCAATTCTGGCTCCCCACCACGATTACCGCAACCGGAGGCTACATAGACATAATCACCAACAACGGCAAAACCGGTACCATGGCGGCCCACTTTTAAAGGGGGCCATGCCCGCCAAGTGCCATTTTTGGTATGAAACGCTTCTATCTGATGATGCGCCTTTAATTGTGCCATACTTTCCCCGCCTCCTATGAGGATTTCATTGTTCCAAGAGAATGCAAAATTCCCGGCCCTAGGAGTGGGAATGGCCAAATTATTGGTGACGTTTCCCCATCTATTTTCCTTAAAATCATAACTATTCCCATAGGTAGTGGTCAAAGCTATATCTTGATCGGTGGCTTTTGAAGTGTTTCTGCCCGCAAATGCATATAGTTTGTGGCCCTGTACTACTGCTTGAAAATGGTCCCTTGCATTAGGTGCATCGGCAAGTACTTCCCAAGACCCTGTTTTTGGGTCGTATACATCAAACCACGATTGGTATCCATTCATATGGCCATTTATAATGCCCCCAAGAAGGTAAATTTTACCATCATATACCACACATCCAGAACTTCCACGTCTTCGCGCCTCAGGAATGGTATCCCCAAATTGGTAGGTATCCGTTTCTGGGTAGTAAATCAGCACTCTTTCCAAAGGTTTTTCATTGGGCCATGCTCCGGTCATTGCCCCCAGAATATAAATAGCATCCTCAACTACTACGGGTTGAAAATGATGGATTTCCAACGGCGGTTTGGCTTTGTCTTCCCAAGTATTGGTGAACGTATTGAATACGGAGGTTGGTTTTAGTCCCCTTCCCCCTATGAGATATAGTTTATCGCCAAAGGCGACAAAGCCTGCTTCGTGCCTTGCTTCCGGTTCGCCTTTGGCGATGACTTCCTCCCATTCCCATGGGGTTTGCGCCCAGAGCATGTTCACGCATAAAAAAATCAGGAGTAGTATTCGACCATTTTGATAACGCTGGTAGTCCATGGATTTGATTTTATTGGTGCCGCTAAAAGGGGATACTGCCCCAAGGCTTGCCTAGAAATTAAAATTCAGTTTCCTGTAACTACCTAGTGCGCTTGCACCCTGGTAGTTTACTGCGACAGGGGTCGTTTAAGACTCCCATTCCGTATGAAAAATGCCTTCCCGGTCCGTACGTTCGTAGGTATGCGAACCAAAATAATCGCGCTGCCCTTGGATAACGTTCAAGGGTAAGCGTTCCGAGGTATAGGCATCAAAATAGGTCAGCGAATTTGAAAGTCCGGGT
>CALEYA010000071.1 GCA_937926215.1 uncultured Croceitalea sp.
TTAAGGCAATTCGTTATCCTCCGCTTTTTGTGCATTACGGCCAACAAAGGAATCGTAACGCTGTATGAAATAATAAATGGCAATGGTAAGGTTCAATATTACAAAAGGGAGGATCAACGTAAATTTTGCCCGTACGATTAGCCAAAAAAGGCAAAAAACAAGATCGCCATCCGGGTTGGATAGCAGATTACACAACAGGATATTTTCCAACAGGTCCAATAAACCGGGAAGGAAACAGATGTATTTCATTTTCTTTGGAACCGCCGCTTTTGCCGACAATACAAAAACACGGTAGGATACATAAAACAAAGCGGTATAGGCAAGGATAAATACCAAATCGTACAACAGGTGGTTTTGGATATTTAACGCATGTTGGATTTTTTCATTGAAGGTCGATAAACTGTCCGAAAATAAAAGCCCCCCAAAGTTATCGACTTTAATAGCGCTACTAAGCCAAAAAGGGACAAGACTCAGCAACGTCAAAATGAAAAGTACCATCCATTTATGACTTTCTGTGGCTAAAACTTTTTCGTATTTCATTTGATTTTAGTTTTATCTTAATTCTTGGTAGGATTCCCATTTAAATTTCACCAGCTGCCGTATAGCGGCCTCCGCACCCCTTTCAAACAAGAGTTTCTTGTCCGTATCCGGCATGGCAAAATCCAACCAGTTGATGTGGGTGTTCTTGCTGCCAGGCCTAAGGGTGTCCACCGTTTCGATCAACATATCAATCTCTTCTTGATTGGAGAGGTAGTCATTGTCATAAAAATTCCTGAAAGTGGAAATAAAGCTGCCTATAAATCGAAAGAGCGTGTTTTTCTTCCCTTCCATATGCTTTTCTGAGGCTATCTTGTAGCGTTCTGACAGTAAAATCCCAAAGGTTGGAAAGCTTGGCGTGCCACCGCCAGTTCTGTGAAAATCGCGTATCGGAAAATTGGATAACATGCCCCCATCGACCATACGTACCTCATATTTGATGCTGTTTGCGGAATCTTGATCTTGGACATGGGTCTTGAGGTTAGGAATGAAGGTCTCAAAGATAAAAGGAAGGGACATGGAGGCCCGTACATAGGCTGCAGGATGTACTTGTAGATAATTCTTCCAATACATCGACGCTTGTTTGGGAAACCGAACTATTTTTTTGTGCGTTAAATTCGCGGTAATAAATATCACTTTAGGATATTCCAGCTTTTTCTCCAAAGTGGCATTCGCGGTATTGGCGGTATTGCCTTGCACATTGCTAACGCTATATACTATGGGACTGCTTTTGCCCGTTGGTGCAGCGGAACCCTTAACGCCCGAAATATGGTTACGTATGCCCGGAATCTTGTTTTGTACCTTGGGATCCCGTACCATTTTGGTTTTTCTTAAATTCCCATAGAGGTCTTCCGTGGTGTTAATGCCCAAGGTCTCTAAATGTCCTTTGACCCAGTCCAAAAATTTGTCGCCCGTATTAAGACCAAAGTTCTCCCCCAATTTTTTTATTACAAGCACGTAGAGCAATACAACAAGGGCTATGATATTTACCGTTCCAAGGATAAAAGAAAAATAACTGACATCCGTAATTCCCGTTAACCCAAATTTTCTGAGATAATAGCTGACCCCAAAGTAAACGGACACCAATAGGGCTAAAAGGGAGAATCCGATAAGCAATTGCAGTTTGCTGGAGTTTACACTTTTGAACAACTTCATTTGTATCCATTTGGCAATACCTTTACTATCTATAAAGGAGGAAAAATCCATTTGCGAAACAATGAGGGTCAACAATTCTGATTTAGAGGAGGCGAACCCTTTTTTTTCTGGGTATAAAAGGGATTTTTGTTGGTATATTTCTGCAGATATGGACGAGAGGAACAAGGCATTGATGGCACCTGCACTGGTACCTCCATGGCTAAAAAACCGAATGCCCACTTTTTCCAAAATATAGCAATAACCCAATAGGGCAATGCCCCACATACCACCCCCTTGTTGCACCAAATCTATAATAGGGCGTTCTTTTTCCACTGGTTTTCCATTGGCATCCAAGGTATGCTCTATAATATAGGCATCGGAAATACATTCCCGTTTTATTTCCCCGTTCGCTTGGAATTTAGGGCCAAGTTTAGTGTCTGGATCTTCTAGGGCGACTTTTAGCAGTTTATCGGCGGCGGTAAAGAAACTTTTTGCCAGTTTTTTATCCTCTTCTTCAAACTTAAATTTATCGGTCATAAGAACAGGGTATTATTGATTTCTTGATGATATGTCTTTTGCATTGTTTGCATGTTTATCTGGATTTTGTATAAAAATTGAGCAGGGGGATATCTACGGCAACAAAGAATTTTAGGGAAAATGATAAACCGGAATCGATGTCCGCAACGGTATTGGTCAATTCTCGAAGCTGCGGTCCAAGCTGACCTCCTATGCCAAAAGACAACGGCCATTTTGGAAGTCCATAGACATAATAGACCCCTGGGGCAAAGATGTTTTCCAATTTAATTTCCGGTAGTTCTTCCGTTTGGGTATCCCCAAACCTAAAACTGGTTACAGCCCCAATATCAATCAGTGAAAAAAACAGGGTATTGGACCCTTTTTCTTTAAAGGTGGTGCCACTGAGACGCTTGTAACGCCCTCCACTTATGGCAATCCCAATGGGAGCATTGACACCCAAACTAACGTCAAACTCACTAATATCACCGTTGTATTCAGGTCCGGCTGCAAGCCCAACATAGGCGTTTAGGGCAACATTGGAACGCGACCGTTTTTTAATGGAAGCACTACCGGCCGGAAGGGCATTGGCCTCAATGATCTTCTTGACTTCATCTGAACTTTCGGCCTTTGCAATACTGGCCGCCAGATTTCCATATTTGATAATCTTTGGTAGTATTTCCTTATGGTGATTTAACAAATCGGTAAGTACTGCTGTTTCATCTTTTTCGACGTCTTCCCCCAATTTTTTGAGGTACTTGATCACCGAAGCAATTTTCTTAGGTTCTTTTTCAAGATCAAGGCCTTGAACGTGTTTTTCCAACGCATTGAAAGCGGACCAATTTTTATATGCAGTCCGTTCCCCAATATACCCCAGCACCTGCTCGCCTGCGGTTATAAAATCTTCAGTGCTGCTGGCAGCTTCTATTTGCTGTACTAACGCACTGGAATTTTTAATTGATGCATCCAACTTGGACTTAAGGACCGTGGTCAGTTCCGTCTCGTTGCTAAAAACAGAAGTCTCCAGAAAATTACTCAAATTAAGAATGGCCCCAAAGTAATTTTTCTCCCGGACATCCAAATACAAATCACCAACGATATGGGCAATATTGAAGTATTTTTTAATAGGTGCCCCATCCAGCTTGACAAAAGGGTCTAGTATTGGTATAGATCCGATGGCCAGACCATCTTCCAACAAGTTAAGGCTTGTGGTATAAAACTCATAGTGTTGTTCATACGTTGATTTTTGCCCTGCTTGCCCATTCACTTGCTTGATGGACTTCAGGCTTTCATCAACACGTTGCGCATTAGCAATGAGGTCCTTTAGATACTGTTTGATAGGTCCTTTATTGGCGTCGTATGCTGTAGTTAAGGGTCCCAAACCATTGAGCAGGGTTTTAAAAGACGTTTCATTACCTGCCCCATTTTTAAGACTGATAGCCCCACTTTGTTGCAACAAGAGTCCAAGATAGATACGAAAGGTCGTTTCGTCTTGAATCAGTGCCTTAAGTTCATCTGTCGATACCCAATAGCGGTCTCCGCTATTGGACCTTAGGGATTGCGAAATTAAATCCAATACTTGTAGGCTTGGGTAAAAGTTCTTTAGGATCGTATCGTTCTGGTTCGCTTCTTTTAAGTTGGTGAGCACATCCCCTGGGTGTGCTCCATTCTGTAAATCTTCGGCAACTAGCAGCACATTGCCCAAAATTGCTTTGATGGTCTTATTGACATCAAGGGATTCTTTGATGACGTCCGAATCGAGCAGCGTTCTCAAATTGGGAATGATTGTTTTTAGGTCTTCTTGAAAGACTTCCCTGAGCATGTTCACATAGGCCGAAAAATTGTAGATTTCGTCGCCAAGCGATAAAAGCAGTACGTGCGTTTTTGGGAATAGGATGCGCAAACCCTCATATTCATCCAGCTCTTTTTGTAGCTTATCAAAAAATGCAAGGCTCAATTCTTGTTTTACCCGTTCTACCAAAAATTTAGCAAGTCCGTCTGCAATTGTGGTCACATTAAGACCGCCCAGGCCATTGATTCCCAGGCCCTTATTTAAACGCAGTCCATTTAAGGCTTCCTCTTCCCCTTCAGCCCCTACGGCCAAACTTATAAAAGGATTATCCTCGTTGTCCCAGTCCGTTAGTATCGCATCCGCATTTCTAGTGGGATCTTCATCCAAATAGCGATTGATGATTTCAAAACCCTCCTTATCCAATTTTATATTATCATCGTCAGTTCTTGGCAAACTGCTAAGATATAGGGCGTCATAGTATGCATTTTGTGCATACAGGTTAGAGCTGGATAAAAGGAATACACTACCTAATATCAAGCATATTTTGATTATGCTCTTAGGTGACTTTAATAATGACAAGTTCATTTTTCTGAATGGTTTGGTTATTGATTTGCTGTTGAAACTCTGGTAGCGTATAACAGTATTTGTTCAATGCCGTTAACGCTTTTTGTTTGTTATCCACATTGGTATCTTGGGTCATAAGTTCCGCTATAAGTCCGGTAATGATTGCGGTCGAAAAGCTAGAGCCTATACACTCGTCATATAGTTTCTTAGGATGCTGACTTGTAGAGATTACCGTAGTCTTGGGCAATACATAATCCACTTCTTTGGGTAGGACAAGTGCCGGGTCCAAAAGTGTATTAAAAGGAATGGATGCCACGGAAATGACGTTGGGGTTTTTGGCAATGTTTCGAATACGGTTTTTGGATTTTAATATTTCTTCATTACCTGCGGAAGCCACCATAATTTTATGGACCGCAATCCCATTTAATAGCTTCTCTATTTTTCGATAAGCATTTTTTGTCAACGAAAAACTCAGGTTTACCAGCGTAACCTGGGGGTGTTTTTTTAATTGCTCTAAACCGCTTTTAACGGATTTTGTGTCCGCATGCCCTCCATTATCCAATGTCTTTATGGAAAGTAAGGTGCAATCTGGGCAAATTCCACTTACCCCAACCAGGTCATTGTTCCTACCCCCAATAATACCCGATACTTTGGTGCCATGGCCATACACATCGATATAATTTTCATCAGTATGGATAGGATTATTATTGCTGTTCCTTAAAAAGGTAGAGGTATCTAAAAAATCGGGATGGCCATGGGTAATTCCAGAGTCCATCACCGCTATTTTTAGTCGTCCCGGAGCAAGTTTGTCAATGGCCCTAAAGGGAAAGTTTTTCAGACGGACCAATTGCCTAAAATCAATTTGTGTGTTGAGTACTACATCTTCTTCTAGATGTTCTTCCGGTAAAGCGATACCCCCACTCCAATAGTAGTTGTTGGCTTTGTCTCGATACCATTTGGTATTCCCATGAAAAGGCTCCCCTTCATACACCTTTCCATCGATCTCTAAAACGGTGCCAGGTGCCAGATACTGATAGTTAGGGGCATTTATACTGGCCTCACCTACCCTTACGTTTAAATGTTTTGTTACGGTTACTTTCACTATCCTACACGTTGATTGACGGTTAGCGTACCTTTTGGAGTAGCCACATCGGTTGCTGTATTTGATGAACGGTTTGGTGTTGAACCGCGTATCTTCATAAGCTTGCTCAACAAATCAAACCAAAATGGGGCCCCTAAGGAAATGGCCAAGGCCGTAATAAGGTACCCCCATAGGTTTGCCCATATAAATTCCAGATCATTAAACTCGGCATGGACCACCTGTGTTCCATTACGTTCTTCTTCCTGTATACTATAATACTTTTCCGTTTTTTCTGCCAAGAAGGCACTTGGGAATTCCACTAGGTATTTGGTATCACATTTACTGATAATGCGTTGTTTTGCTGTTTCTTTACTTGTTTTGGAATCCCACAGTTTGGCCGATAAAATTTCGGGAGGTCTAAAACCCAATACCTGATTGGCGTTTTCAATATCCCGCTCTAAGGCGGCTTTTATCTGAAATAAACTATCCGACTTGGTGTCATAGTCATCAATTTCAGTTGTTGTTTCTGGCTTCGTTAGCTCTAAACTGTCTTTGGGATTAGGTGCTATTTCTTCATTTTCCTTCTCTTTTTCATATAAATCGATGAGTTTTTCGTTTTCTTCCATATAAGTCGAAGCCAAGGCGACCATTTGGTTTCTAGCATCTTCATCTATGGCCAATAGCTCCGTTATTGTTATCGTATTTATATTGAAGGATATGGCCAATACGAAACCGATAAGCATCAATATCCATTGGACGGTCCTTCTGTACCATCCCGTAACACGCTCCATGGTATTGTCAAACCAATTTTCAAGGTTAGCGCGAAATCTGACCAAGTCGTTCTGAGCATCGTCCAAAAGTGATAAAAGGTGTGTTCTGGTCTCTGGACCGATCAATGGATTATCGTTGGACAATGCTTCCCTTATCGTATCCACAGGGGGTACGCTAGGGTCGGCCTGTTTTTTAAGGATGTCCAATATGGCTTTGGAAAAATCGGAATTGCTTATATAAGAGGGTTTGGAAAAATAGTTTCCAGAGGCCAAGTATTTAATGAGCGGTTGTTGGTAAAAGGTTTTCAATAAATTGTCATCATCCTTTAAAAAATTACGTTTTAGTCTCTCCTTGGAATCTATGGTTGCCCTTGAAAGAATGTTGTTCCCCTCCGTTTTTGGCGCATCTTTAAGCATTCTGCTTAAACCATGTCTCAAATTTCTGGCCCGCAATCCAAGAAAGTTCGCGATTATTTCTTGTATGATCGAAGCCAACAAGCTATAGAGCAGGTATATAAATACCAAACCGATAACTACGTCCAATGCTACACTTCCTGTCATTTTATGCTATTTAATAAGTTGTCTTGATTTATATAAGATGGTTTTAGGCCAGATTGTTTATTACACCTGTACCCTATCCAATTTATAGGTGCCTTGTTGTTTTAGTTCTTTTGCTTTTAAGGGCTGGTATTCCCAATGCCAATGTTCTTTGTTTACGGTGCGTATAAAACCAAAGCTAGGGGCGCTTCTTTTTAACCAATCATAGAGGGCGGTACCGGCAAAACCAAGGGTATTGAAATCAAAGGCAATCCCGTTTTGGTGATTTGATCTTCCCGGGCTGGCAGCCAGATTAAAGCCTTCCTCCCCATTCTTCCAACCATCATAAAGTCTAGCTTGTTTGGCAAATGTCCTAAACCCGCTGGTTATACTAAGGGTTAAGCGGTCCCTTTTGGCGGCGTTCATTAACCGTAAATAGGGTTCATAGGTTTCCATGGCTATTTTCTGCAATTGTCCGCCCGTACCCACAATTCCGATAAGCACTTTGGCCCCAATAAAATTTCCTTTTTTCCATGCCGCATTATTTCCTTTGGTATCCAGCCATTGTTTGGATTTAAAAACTTCGGAATTTCCAGCGACCAAATTACTGGAGTGCGTCCATCCAATAGGCTTGCCGGCCTTGACTACCCCATTTTCAATAGTTATATGACGTATGCGCACATATTTGGCTTCCGGTGTTGTCTGTCTGGAACGCGCCGTAATTTCTACGTAACTTCCATAAGGTACTTTTTCTCCCGTACTTTTAAAATCTGTTGGATCCTTGCGAATGATAGCATTTTTGTCCACTACGGTATAATTGTCGCCCATGGGTTCCAAGTCCCATTCTTTGGGAATATAGCTGATGGTTTCATTGATAAAATCACCGGCCAGGTTACTGCAGCGCGTCCACCCAGAAGGAATAAAATCCGGGGCTTCCTGTGGTACGGCATACACATACACATTTCGGGAAGCATCGACCCGTACATCGGTCACCTTAATTTTGGTGCGTAGCGGGAGAAGTTTTCTATCGCCTATCCTAGAATTAGGGGGAATGCGATCGTTATCCTTATATCGTGAAAACTGCTTTAAATTATTTGGATTACGGATAAGCGCTAAATTATCGTCAATAACAAATTCTTTATCCAGATATGAAGGAATGGCCGTTATCATTTTTCAGTTGGTTTTGGTCTTTTTACTTTCGCTCCATCTCCAGCACTCTATACCCATCACTATGGCCAAGGGTCATAGCAGGTTTTGTGTTTGCCAAAGTTGGTCTATTTCCCATAACCGGTCAATACCCAATAAGGGTGATTTTTGGTTTTAACGGGAACTAAACTAAAGGGAGTGCCTTTTGGAAAACTTAAATATAGAGAATCAAGTTCAAAGTTCCTTATAGAAAACCCTTAGAAATTCTATGCTTTTCCTTACGACAAACCGTTTATCCGGTTATCCTTAATTTCTTGGAGCCAGTGCCTAAAAGCAGCTGTACATTCCAGAGTTAACTTCCATCGTTTTGGGAATTGTTCAATACCTTCCTTTTAGCAGTGCTGATGCGTCTTCTACATAAGCTTGCCCGTCATAAAAGAATTTTAATGCTTGAAAACGCAGCAACATCTGCTAGTTTTTTTGCACCTTCTTAATATCCTTTAATATGATGTTATGATTTGACAAACTCTTCTGCAACTCCTTTTGGGAACGGTTCAAATCCAATGCAGATGCATCTACTTGTACTTTTAATTGCTGTACTTCCCGCCTGAGCGCCGGGGCGTTTCCAAAGCTGGCGTTTGTAGTAAGACGCTCCAATTTTCCTGATATTTGGTTGAGCT
>CALEYA010000072.1 GCA_937926215.1 uncultured Croceitalea sp.
TAGGAGGGAAACTCAAAATCAAATGTTTGCATGATTTATAAAATCCAAACAAACATTTAAAAACAAAATACTCGCAGTCTTCTATTTAACCTTTTCCGGTTAAAAATGACGGTTTGATACGACCAGATTAACTAAAAACTATCAACAACCTCCGTTAAAAACTGTTTTAAACCACGATACAAAAAGGAGTAAAAAAACGTAAATTTGCATTTTACTTTTTGCAAAAGAACGCTACTGTATGATTCATTTCTTCGGGGATATGGCAACCAAGGTTTTTGCCGTCCAAACTGCTCAAGAAATCACTTCTGAAAACGAGAAAAAATTGATATGGTTGTTTGGCAACCAACCTAAACTCAACGCGGCGTCCCTGGACGCCTTTTTTATTGGGCCACGGGCAGCCATGATTACGCCATGGAGCACCAATGCCACGGAAATTACGCAAAACATGGGGATTACAGGTATCCTCCGTATTGAGGAGTTCCAAAGCGTAGCGGAATCCTTCACGGGTTTTGACCCTATGATTTCCCAAAAATATGCGGGCTTGACACAAGCAATTTTTACCATAGACGTGCAACCGGAATCCATTTTGCCTATTGCGGATATCGCCGCCTACAACCAACAAGAAGGGCTGGCATTAAGTAACGAAGAGGTTGACTACCTCAACGGTCTCTCCAAAAAAATGGGACGAAAACTGACCGATTCCGAAGTCTTTGGTTTTAGTCAGGTGAACTCTGAGCATTGTCGCCATAAAATATTCAACGGGACTTTTGTCATCGATGGGGAAGAAAAACCAACATCGCTCTTTAAACTCATTAAGAAAACTTCGCAGGAAAATCCGAACGATATTGTTTCCGCCTATAAAGACAATGTGGCTTTTGTAAAAGGCCCGACCGTCACCCAATTTGCCCCAAAAACGGCGGACAAACCGGATTTTTATCAGGAGGAAGACTTTGATTCCGTGATTTCCCTAAAAGCGGAAACCCATAATTTCCCAACCACTGTTGAACCTTTTAACGGTGCTGCAACAGGTTCGGGAGGGGAAATACGGGATAGACTAGCAGGAGGTAAAGGATCGCTCCCTTTGGCGGGTACTGCCGTATACATGACGGCCTATTCCCGCTTGGAAGCCGAGCGCCCATGGGAAAACGGGATGGCGGAACGCGAATGGCTCTATCAAACCCCCATGGATATCCTAATCAAAGCATCCAACGGGGCTTCGGATTTTGGCAACAAATTTGGACAACCTTTGATCACAGGCTCTGTACTGACTTTTGAACATACAGAGGATGGCAGACGGGTAGCCTATGATAAAGTGATCATGCAGGCGGGCGGTATCGGCTATGGAAAAGCGGACCAAGCCTTAAAGGACAAACCGGAAACAGGTGATAAAATCGTTATTCTGGGAGGTGACAACTACCGCATTGGTATGGGCGGCGCTGCTGTTTCCAGTGCGGATACGGGGGAATTCAGTTCTGCCATCGAGTTGAATGCCGTTCAACGCTCCAATCCGGAGATGCAAAAACGCGCAGCCAATGCCATAAGGGGCATGGTAGAAAGTGATGTAAACTCCATCGTTTCCATTCACGATCATGGTGCCGGGGGACACCTCAACTGCCTATCGGAACTGGTAGAGGAAACCGGTGGAAAAATCGATTTGGACAAACTCCCCGTGGGAGACCCCACCTTATCCGCAAAGGAAATCATCGGCAACGAATCCCAAGAACGCATGGGTCTGGTCATTGGGAAAGACGATGCGGCATTGCTGCGGAGCATCGCCCAAAGGGAGCGTTCGCCCATTTATGAAGTAGGTGATGTTACGGGTGATGACCGTTTTACTTTCGAGTCAAAGACCACAGGTGAAAAACCGATGGACGTGAACCTTTCCGATATCTTTGGAAGTTCGCCAAAAACTATATTGACCGATACCACGATACAACGCACCTATGCCAATGCCGACTATTCCTTGGAACACTTCCACGACTATCTAGAACAGGTACTTCAATTGGAAGCCGTTAGCTGCAAGGATTGGCTCACCAACAAGGTAGATCGCTGCGTAGGCGGTCGTGTTGCCAAACAACAATGTGCGGGTCCGCTGCAGTTGCCACTGAACAATGTGGGTGTTATGGCCCTTGATTTTAAAGGAAAAGAGGGCATTGCCACCAGTATTGGCCACTCGCCCATTTCCGGACTCATTGACCCATCCGCAGGAAGTAAAAACAGCATCGCGGAAGCCTTGACCAATATTATCTGGGCACCTTTAAAAGACGGGTTACAATCCGTTTCCCTATCCGCCAATTGGATGTGGCCCTGTAAAAATGAAGGCGAAGATGCCCGACTTTACAAAGCCGTTCAGGCTATTTCGGATTTTGCCATCAACTTAGGCATCAACGTGCCTACCGGAAAGGATTCCCTTTCCATGAAACAGAAATACAAGGATGGGGATGTTATCAGTCCCGGTACGGTCATTATTTCGGCGGCGGCCAACTGTAACGATATTACCAAGGTAGTGGAACCCGTACTTCAAAAAAACGGAGGTGCCATCTACTATATCAATTTTTCCCAGGATGCTTATAAATTGGGAGGCTCCAGCTTTGGACAGGTACTGAATTCCGTTGGCA
>CALEYA010000073.1 GCA_937926215.1 uncultured Croceitalea sp.
CGTCATCTGGTTTTGGGTTTCACAATTTGGGCATTTTACATTGGGTAGATTGGCACTTTTTAAATGGGTAGAGCGGTATCCGTATACAATCATCTGGTTGGTTTTTAGAAGTTAAACGTAGTTCTAACTGTTTTGTTTTACGTTTCAATAAGACAAAAATCTAAGAAACTAGGCAATTATTCCTCCATGAATACCGGTAAAATGATATAACAAGAACCTTTACTAAATAACCAGAGTTCGCTATAAAAATAGACGTTTAGAGACCTAAAGGTCAATAAATATGAGAGGATTTACCGTCGAACGCCCGCCTGCCGGACAGTCGAAAAATTATAAGAACGTCCGTTTCAACGAGGTCTCGACTTTAGTTTATCTTGAGCCCGGCCGAAAGGCTCGACCAGACAAAATTATGTTTAAATAAAATATATGGAACTCACCTTAAATTTTTTCTCTATAACACTTCCAACTTGGCAAATCGTAACAAGAGTTTTTTAATATCCCCCCTGTCGAATTTAATTTCGGCTTTTTTGTCGTTGCCTGCGCCTTCAATTTTTAATACCTGTCCTTTACCAAAACGGGTATGGTTGACCAGGGCACCTTCCACAAGGTTCGGGTCCAAGCTTCCATTTGATTTTGACGGACTTGATAGAGTGGGTTTTAACTTGCGCAATTTACGCAGTTGATTTTCATTTGGTTGATTAACGCTTGGTGGTGTGCCACCCGTTGGTTTTATCTGTCGTAGTTTGGATTTATCCACATCCCCAAAAATATCGGCATTGATTAGCGACTTGTACCTATAACCGTCATTTACGGGAGTTAAATTCTCCACGTACTGTTCTTCTATTTCCTCCAAAAACCGGCTAGGTTCCGCATCTATCAATTTTCCCCAACGGTAGCGGTTCTGGGTATAGGTAAGATAGGCTTGCTTTTCTGCCCGGGTAAGGGCCACATAAAACAACCGTCGCTCCTCCTCCAACTCGGACCGGGTATTCATACTCATGGCAGAAGGGAAAAGGTCTTCTTCCATCCCCACGATATATACATAGGGAAATTCCAATCCTTTGGCCAAGTGGATGGTCATCAAGGCCACGCGGTCATCATCTCCTGTATCCTTATCCAAATCGGACGCCAAAGCCACGTCTTCCAAAAACTCGGTCAGGCTGCCGGTGGCATCCGCCAATTCCTTTTGGCCCTCTACAAAATCCTTGATGCCGTTGAGCAACTCCTCAATATTCTCCATCTTGCCGATGCCCTCCGGTGTACCGTCCTTTTTGAACTCCAGCAACAAGCCTGTTTTTTTGGCTACATGCTCGGCTAGCGTAAACGCATCTGAACCTGCGTTCATGATTTGGAAACTCTTGATCATTGTAGTGAAATCCTCCAATTTCCGAATAGTACCACTATTGATTTTCAATTGTAGTTTGGGCAGGTTTTCAATCACCTCAAAAATAGAACGTCCATAATGATTCGCTGCAACGGTAAGCTTGTCAACCGTGGTCTGCCCTATTCCCCGAGCGGGAAAGTTGATAATTCGCTTTAAGGCTTCCTCATCCTTTGGATTGATTACCAATCGTAAATACGCTAGGACATCTTTGATTTCTTTCCGTTGATAGAACGAAAGTCCCCCATAAATGCGGTACGGGATATCACTTTTACGCAATGCATCTTCAATGGCCCGGGATTGGGAATTGGTGCGGTACAAAACAGCGAATTCCCCATTTTGCATCTGCTGCTGCATTCTATGCTCAAAAATGGAAGCGGCCACATAGCGCCCTTCTTCGGCATCCGTAACACTGCGATGTATCTTTATTTTATTGCCTTCATCATTGGAGGTCCATACCACTTTTTCCAACTGGTTTTTGTTCTTCGCAATGATGGAATTAGCGGCGTTCACGATGTTTTTTGTGGAACGGTAATTCTGTTCCAATCGGTACATGCCTACATCATCATAATCCCGCTGAAAGTTTAAAATATTATTGATATTGGCCCCCCGGAACGAATAGATACTTTGGGCATCGTCACCTACCACACAGATATTTTGATACCTATCGGATAATGCCTTTACAATAAGGTATTGGGAGTGGTTGGTATCCTGGTACTCATCCACCAAAATATAGCGAAATCGATCTTGATACTTCATCAATACTTCAGGAAAGCGGGTCAATAATTCATTGGTACGCAGCAAAAGGTCATCAAAATCCATGGCTCCCGCCTTAAAACAGCGGTCCACGTAGTTTTTATAGATTTCCCCCAATCTAGGCCGTTTGGCCATAGCGTCCGCTTCTACCAATTCTGGATTTTGAAAATAGGCCTTTACCGTAATCAAACTGTTTTTATAGGATGAAATCCGGTTTTGTACCTGCTTATACTTGTAAATATCTTTATCCAAGCCCATTTCTTTGATGATAGAAGCTATCAACCGCTGGGAATCTTGGGTGTCATATATGGTGAAGTTGCTGGGGTAGCCCAATTTATCCCCATCAAAACGAAGGAGTTTGGCAAAAACGGAATGGAAGGTTCCCATCCAAAGGTTTTTTGCCTCTGAATTTCCTACGATATGGGCTATACGCTTTTTCATTTCGCGCGCTGCCTTATTGGTAAACGTAAGGGCAAGGATATTGAAGGAATCAACGCCCTGCGCCATAAGATGGGCTATTCTATAGGTCAGGACCCTGGTTTTACCGGATCCCGCACCGGCAATTACCATCAATGGACCATCCTTATGCAGAACTGGGCCACGTTGGGCGTCATTTAATCCTTTTAAATATGTTTGGTTCTCCTCCACTGATAAAATCTCAAAAGGGTGAAATTAGCCAATCTACCCCGTTTGTTGAAATGAAGCTTTAAATACTTTTGAACAGCAACAGGAATTTTAGTAAGTTTTGGATATATTTATGCACTTAGCATTATGAAGTACTTAAATCTAATCGTAGGAATAATTGCATCGGCTACCGTTATATACAGCCTATTTTATCCGCAGGATTCCCCCAGTATTTTTATGTTCGAGGTGAACATTTGGATATATCGTTTGTTCTGGGTCTTTATTGCCATCTCATGCTTCATGGGCTTTTTTAGGGATAAGCCAAAAAAGAATAAAAATGATTAAAAAACCCAGTGTCCTTTTTTTCTTCGCGAATGTTATACTTATGGGTTCGCTTTTTTGTCAGGAAAAAGCCACGGGCCCTATTATTACAGATTATGGGAAGGTGTGGAAGGTTGATGGACAAGAGTATGTCATAGATACGGATACCCCCCTAAAAGTAGTCTTCGATATTATGAACAGTCCAGAAGACCCCACCGAACTGAATAGAAGTATAGAAACTGCTGCCCGCTTTTTGAATATGCATGCACAAAACGGGGTTTCTATAGAGAACATGAAAGTAGCACTGGTGGTACACAATAAGGCTTCCAAAGACATCATCCAAAACGCTGCGTATCAAGAACGCTACGGCGTGGACAATCCTAATGCCGAAATGGTGGAACAATTACTGGATGCCGGGGTCCAATTTATTTTTTGTGGGCAATCGTCACTATCTCGAAATTTTCCCATTGAGGATACTTTGGAAGGAGTGCAGCTCTCCCTATCGGCAATGACAGCATTGATACAATTACAAAACGGCGGCTATCGCCTTATAAAATTTTAATTTCGAACACGTATGAAAAAAGTAGTAGCAGTAGTCTTTGGTCTTTTAACGGCCGCGGTAGTTGCCCAAGGGCCCAATCTTTCAAAAGATTATGAGAAGATCGAAGGCAAGGTAATTGAATGGCGACATGACATCCATCAAAATCCGGAATTGGGGAACAGGGAATTCAAAACGGCAGAAAAAATAGCGAAGCACCTTAGCTCCCTAGGTATTGAAGTGCAAACAGGTGTGGCCCATACCGGGGTCATTGGAGTATTGAAAGGCGACAATCCCGGAAAGACCGTGGGTCTTCGTGCAGATATTGATGCCTTACCCGTTACGGAACGCAATGACCTGCCGTTTAAATCTACCGTAACCTCAGAGTTTCTTGGGGAAAAAGTAGGTGTCATGCATGCTTGCGGGCATGATACGCATACGGCCATCTTAATGGGGGTTGCAGAAGTACTTTCTAAAAACAAGGACAAAATTAACGGAACGGTAAAATTTATCTTTCAACCTGCGGAGGAAGGTCCGCCACCGGGGGAAGAAGGTGGTGCTTTATTGATGGTCAAAGAGGGCGTTATGAAAGACGTGGATGCCATTTTTGGACTTCATATAAATTCCCAAACCCCAATAAACACTATAAAATATAAATCTGGCGGTACTATGGCGGCAGCCCAGAGTTTTACCATAAACGTAAAAGGAAAACAAAGTCACGGCTCGCAACCTTGGTCCGGTGTAGACCCTATTCTGATCAGCGCCAAAATTATTGATGGTTTACAGACCATTATCAGCAGGGAAACGGAGCTTACCAATGAGGCCGCAGTAATTACCGTAGGGAAAATTAAAAGTGGGGTGCGTTTTAATATCATTCCAGAGAGTGCGGAGATGATCGGTACCATTAGGACTTTGGATTATGATATGAAGGATAAATTGAACAAACGTATGGTGGAGATGGTAGAGACCATTGCGAAAGCCTACGGTGGCACCGCTACTTGTGAAATTAAGGATGCCACGGATATTACCTACAATGACCCAAAATTGGTGACCCAGATGCTCCCTACCTTGGAGCGTGTTGCCGGTAAGGAAAATGTAGTTGTCCAAAAAGCGATTACCGGTGCCGAGGATTTCTCCTATTTCCAGCGTGAAGCACCAGGATTCTTTTTCTTTTTAGGCGGAATGACACCGGGCAATACGGAATCTTTTCCACACCATACCCCAGATTTTTTAATTGATGATGCTGGAATGCAATTGGGTGTAAAGACGATGACGGAATTGACATTGGATTATTTAAATAAATAGTCTCAAGTTTCTACTATTTAAGGTTTTACGTCAGTGTTATAAATCCTTAAGCTTAGAAAACGGAATCCTTTATTATGGAAATTGTAACATCGTTCTTAACTAAAATACCATGGTGGGCGTATCTACTAACTGGGTTAGTTTTAGTGGCCCTCTGGGATATTTTTTTGCAACGTTCCCATACTATCAAGCATAATTTCCCCATCGTGGGACATTTAAGGTATTGGTTGGAAAGTATTGGTCCAGAAATGCGGCAGTATTTTGTAGCTAACAATCGCGAGGAACTTCCTTTTAACCGAATTGAACGAGGGTGGATATATGCTTCTGCCAAGAAGGAGAATAATTATGAAGGTTTTGGAACAGATAGGGATATCTATGCCCATCACCATATTTTTGTAAAAAATGCCATGATCGGTTATCAGGCACCGGAAGGGCATCCCAATCAAAAAGACCCTTATTTTATGCCTTGCGCCAAGGTTATCGGGGCATATAATAAAAGGGGGAAACCTTTTCGGCCGGCTTCCGTGATTAACATTTCCGCGATGAGTTTTGGTTCGTTATCCGCTGCTGCGGTAAATGCAATGAACCAAGGCGTTCTAAAATCCGATGCCTACCATAATACAGGAGAAGGTGGGCTATCCCCCTACCACAAGCAAGGTGGTGATGTTATATTCCATTTTGGTACGGGCTATTTTGGTGTCCGTACGCCTGATGGGAATTTTTCCTTGGAAAAAATGAAAGCCCTAGTTACAGAAAACCCCTGTATCAAAGCCATAGAAATCAAACTTTCCCAAGGTGCAAAACCAGGAAAAGGCGGGGTATTGCCGGGGGCAAAAATCACCAAGGAAATTGCAGAAATACGTGGCGTAGAGATTGGTAAGGACGTCCTCTCCCCTGCTACCCACAAAGCTTTTAGGACCATTCCGGAACTTTTAGAGCTCATTGAAAATATAGCGAATGCTACCAGGCTTCCCGTAGGTATAAAAGCGGCTATAGGAAAACTGGACCAGTGGGAAGAATTGGCAACCTTAATGGAGAAAACCGGAAAAGGCCCAGATTTTATCTCCGTTGATGGCGGTGAAGGCGGTACCGGGGCGGCACCCCCAAGTTTTGCAGACCATGTTTCCTTACCATGGGTGTATGGCTTTTCTAGCTTATACCGTCTCTTTAAGGATAGAGGACTTACAGACCGTATCGTCTTTATTGGTAGCGGAAAATTAGGGTTCCCGGCCAAAGCGGCTATGGCATTCGCCATGGGGGTCGATTGTATTAATGTGGCCCGCGAAGCCATGATGAGTATAGGGTGTATACAAGCCCAGGTCTGCCATACCAATCGTTGTCCCGCAGGGGTGGCAACCCAAAGCAAATGGCTGCAAGCCGGAATTAATGTGCCGTTAAAATCTGAACGATTGGCGCAATACTTTAAAACTTTTAGAAAAGAGTTAATTGAGGTGACCCATGCGGCCGGTTATGAACATCCTTGCCAATTTACCATGGAAGATGTTCAGGTTAATGTAGACGATGATTATCTTAGCAGTAGCTTAAAGACCGTTTACGGTTATGAGAAAACTAGCGTTCCCTTTACTAGCATGCAAGAGCTATATGATTGCTGCTATTTGGGAGGAACCCCTAAAACATCCCGTTCATGAAGAAAATTACCCTGATCTGTACACTTTTACTGTTTGTTAATAGTGGTTTTGCCCAAAAGAAAAAGGACCTTATTGCCAAGATTAGCGAGCTTGAGAATCAAATTTCTGCCTTGAACGATTCGGTTTCCGTGGCCAAAAGGGCCATCAATACCAGTAATTCCAAAGCGGAATTGGCCGAAAAGGAAAATGGGGAACTAAGGGAAGCGAATGCGACATTACTTCAAAACCTGACCAATTTTTCCAAAATTTCCAAAAAGAATACGGAGACCGTTAATAGCGCATTGACTACCTTGAACCTTAAGGAACAGCAATTACGTAATATTACGGATACCTTTTCTAAAAACGATTCCACATCCATTGTCATTCTTACAAAAGGGAAGCAAGTCTTGGGACCGGATGTAAATATTGGGGTTTCCAATGGGGATATCTTAATTACGAATTCGTTGACCTCCTTATTTGAAAGCGACCAATCCGATATACTTTCGGAAATTGGAAAGATGGCCCTTGAAAAAATAGCGCAGCTTATCGCCCAAAACCCGGATAGGCAACTTTCCATTGAAGCTTTGAACATTACCGGGGATTTTGATGTTTCCTACTTACAAGCGGTCGCTGTCGCGAATGAATTATGGAAAACGCATCAGATTCCGGCGGAACGGTTGCGTTTGATTACCAGGGATGGGAACTTTAAGGAAGGAATCCTTATCAGACTATCCCCGGACTACAAAAAATTCTACGCCATGGCGAAGGAGAATATGTGATTCTTTGGCGTATACTTTTTTCAAAAATATCCCGTTCTAGAATCAACTAAACCAAAATTTTATTAGATGAGCGGAGACGGTATTTTTCAATTGTTCGCATATTTATTACCAGCAGTAGTCACAGGTGCCATTGCCTTTTACTTTTTTAGGTTACACACCAGAAATGAGGAAGGCAGAAGACGTTTCCTATTACATAAAGATTCCCAAAAAGATACCTTGCCCGTTCGGTTGCAAGCCTATGAGCGTATGGCCTTGTTTTTAGAGCGCATTGCCATAAACAATTTGGTGGTCCGCGTTGCTCCACAGAGTCAAGATAAAAGTAAATACGAAAACTATCTTATCAAACAGGTAGAAAATGAGTTTGATCACAATCTATCCCAACAGATTTATATGAGTGATGAATGCTGGAGTATCATCAAAGCTGCAAAAAGCGCAACGATCCAGATTATTCGTTCTGCTGGCATGAGTCAATCGGATACTGCGGATAAACTTCGTGAGGACATCCTTAACAAAACCATGGAGAAGCAATCCCCATCAGCCACTGCCCTATCGTTTATTAAAAAGGAGATTTCGGATTTGTGGTAGCCAAAGAAACAAGACTTATTCTTGCAACTGCGGTTCTATGGGCATACTGGTAACATTCTTATTCTTTGCGTAGAGATAGCCCTTTTTCCACCAAAGTGTCATTTTTTCCTTGTTGAAAACCAAGGAATTGGTCGTTAATACCGCCGGGGTATAATAAAGGTTTATAATTGCTTCAGACTGGCTTGCCGCCAATTTTCCGATACGGATGTTTTGGTTTTCAATACGATCCAAAACAAAGGAAAACATGCTTGTCAACAATTCGAACGGGTTCCTGGACGGCATACGATTGTAATTATTGACTTCTGTTCTAAGAACAATAACGTCCACTTCGGTAGCGCCACGCTTTATGGCCTCTTCAATAGGCACCAAGCTACCTAATCCGCCATCGGCATATTCACATCCATTTTTACGGACCAAGCTCATAAAAGGCGTATAGTTGGAAGAAATCCATATCCAATCACAAAACTCCTCGTAGGTGCAATCGTTAATGGACTTGTATTCAATTTGATTTAAGGAAAGGTTGGAAACCGTAACTACGATATCCTTGTTACCGCTTTTCAAGGTATCAAACTCTTCCCTAGTGACACTATTGTAAATAAGGTCCCTAAGGTTTTCACTTTCCCCGAATGTCTTTTTCCCTTTTAAAAAGTTTTTGAGAATGTTCCAATGGTTCATGGAAATAACATCGGAACCATGTTTACGTTTTATCTTAAAGGGGCAATTGTTGAATATGGTCTTTTGATTGACATTGGAATAGATATCCTTAATTTTTTCCACTTTACCCAACGCCAAATGGGAAATGAGAAGGCTCCCCGTGGAGGTGCCCACAAAAATGTCATATTCCTTACGGTTCTGTTCTATAAGGTATTGGGCAACCCCACCCGCAAAAGCGCCTTTACTACCTCCACCAGAAATGACCAATGCTTTCATTTTTCTATTATCTTGATTAGCGTTTCTTGTTCCTTGGTCGGCAACGAGGCCATAAGCTTATCCAATTTAGATTTATAATGTTCCAAGCCATACAATTCCTTGAGCAGGACCCTAGATGATTTTTTAAATGGCCAAACATGATGCTTTGTAGCTTTTAATAGGCTTTTCAAGGCGTCCTCGTTTAAAACGGAAGTATCGCTTAAATATTGAAATGCCAACTGTCTTGTTTCAAAATGGTTTCCTGGCAAGGTATATTGGTTCAAAGCCTTAAAATGCTTTTCCTTAAGGTCCGGTTGAAATTCCGGGGTAATGATGGCCAAAACGAGCCAGAGCAATCGAACGTTCTTATTGGGAAGCCCTAAAACGTCTGACGTTTTCTTTAAATATTCCGTCCTTTTTTCCGGAAAAGAAGACCAAAGCCGTATCAATGCACTTTCTACCGTGATATAACTTTCATCATCCAATAAGGTTTCAAATTGTGCTGCCAAGTCCTTGTTGTCCAATCGTTTTTTGGAAATGCCGTATAAAGAAGTGGCCAAAGCTTGCCTAATTTTAATGTCCTTACTGGCAAAAGCCTTATCCAATAGGGTAATTGGCAGTACTTGATGGTATTTCTTAATGAAAAAGGCTTTAAAGTTTGAAGATTCTGATGCGTTCCAATAAGCGTTATAGTCCAAATCATCATTTTGGATTTTTTTAAACTCTTCTTCCATTTGAAAAACAAGACGAATACTTTCCGATTCGCGTTGCAATTTTTCTTTAACCGCTTTCCAAGGAAAAACTTCGGATTCCAACCACTGTTCCTTAAAGCCCGTTAAATCCTGATTGGATTGCACTTCCAAGGCCGTTAAAAAATCCGAAATGGTCACGTTCTTGAATGCGTTCCCTTTCAAATACGCTTTCACTCCTTTTTTAAAGGCCTCCTCCCCTACCAAATCATGCAACATCACCAAGGCCCAGGCCCCTTTTTCATAAAAAGTAAGGCTATTGGCATTGGGATTGGTCAATGCTTCACCACCTTCATTTTCTGAAACGTTATGCAGGGTTTTGGCGGTCTGGAACAATTTCCAGTAAAAATGGTCTTCGCCAAATAGGTGTTTTTCCGTTAAATACCCATAGTAGGTAGCAAAACCTTCATGCAGCCAATGGTGCTTGCTGCTTTTTTCGGTCACCAAGTTTCCAAACCACTGATGGGCTAGCTCATGGGCATTTACGTTCACGTAGTTTTTATCTACAAAGGCAGTGGAATCTATCATATAACTATTGGAAAATATAGTGGTTCCCGTATTCTCCATTCCGGCATACAAAAAATCGTGTACCGGAACCTGTTTGTAATTTTGCCACGGATAAGCAAACCCGATTTCTTCTTCCAAAAAATCGAAAATCCGCTTTGTATAACGATATGTAGGTTCTACCCTTAAACTATCCTTAGGTTCGTAATACAATGAAATAGGTATACCAGAGGCCGATCGAAGTTCTTGCTGTTTAAAATTTCCGGCCGCAAAAGCCACTAGGTAGCTACTCAT
>CALEYA010000074.1 GCA_937926215.1 uncultured Croceitalea sp.
TTTGGCAGTATCACTTCCTTTAGCAGGCGTTCCAATTCGTTCTGGACCACTGGGGTCTGACCAAAATCCATTGTTTTTTCGGCCTTAAAATCCAAGTTTCGACCTCCGCCCAATAAAATCCTATTGTCAATATTCCTGAAATAATAATACCCTTCATCCAGATGGAACGTGCCTTTTATGTCCAAGTCTTTGATAGGTTTGGTAATCACCACTTGGGCCCTGGCCGGCAGCACATCTTTCTGTATCAGTTTCGCCGCAAATCCATTGGTGCCCACCACTAGTTTTCTGGTCTCCATTTCAAATACATTCGTTTTTACCAAAACCTTGTTGTTCCCTTCACAGAATTGCTCCACCTCAACAGAATTCAGTATTACAACTCCTGCTTTCTGTACTTTTAAAAGCAAGTGCTTCATCATTCTTCCCGTGTCCAACTGCCCTTCTTTGGTATGGCTTATCATTTGCGGATGGATGCCATGAAACCCAAATGTATTGGTTGCCCTGGTAAAGACAGCTTCCCCAAAAACAGGAGCAAGCATTTGGTTAACATTATCCAGCGCATCTTCACATTTCTCAAAAAGCGCGACATCCCTTTCCAAAAAGAGTTCATGACCCCCGAGTCCTTGAAAACCTAGGGCGGCATCCCCAAGGGTTTCCCTAAGCAATTGTATGCCCTTAAAACGTTCCGCGACCAGCTGCACCACTTCTTCTTGGGAATGGCTTTCCAAGTCCGACAAAACCTCTGAGATACTTCCAAAACAAGCAAAACCGGCATTCTTAGTGCTGGCTCCCTGGGGCAAGACCCCTTTCTCCAAAATCAGGACTTTGGCTTTTGGAAACCGCTTTTTAAGGTGTAGGGCGGTGCTCAACCCAACAATTCCGCTACCGATAATGGTAAAGTCTATGTTGGACAACCAGGTCTTGTATTCCCAATAACTCAGTTCCATGGCACTAAAATAAGCCTATAATTCGGCTTCCGTTTCTTCCCTTAAACGTAACCGGATCTGATTACCGACAGAAAACCGTGAATTCCGTTTAACGCATGATATAAAAAACCCTCGAGGGTATCGAGGGTTTGTGTATCAGTAATCGTATTTTTCGTCCATTTTAAAATCTTCCATGAACTTGGTGGTGTAATTCCCCGCCAGATAATCTGGGTGGTCCATCAATTGCCTGTGGAAGGGTATGGTGGTCTTAACGCCCTCAATAACAAATTCGTCCAAAGCACGTCTCATTTTATTGATGGCCTCCTCACGCGTCTGCGCGGTGGTAATCAATTTGGCCACCATGGAATCATAGTTTGGCGGTATTAGATAGCCTCCGTATACGTGGGTGTCCAAACGTACGCCATGGCCTCCGGGCATATGCAAGGTGGTAATTTTACCGGGTGAGGGCCTAAAATTGTTGTACGGATCTTCCGCATTTATCCTACATTCTATGGAATGTAACTTGGGTTCATAGTTTTTACCGGAAATAGGGACTCCCGCAGCTACTAAAATCTGCTCCCTGATCAAGTCATAATCCACTACTTGTTCCGTAATGGGATGCTCTACTTGAATACGGGTGTTCATTTCCATAAAGTAGAAATTCCGGTGCTTGTCTACCAAGAACTCTACCGTACCGGCACCTTCATACCTAATATATTCCGCTGCCTTAATAGCGGCCATACCCATATCATCCCTTAATTTATCCGTCATAAAGGGCGATGGGGTTTCTTCGGTCAATTTTTGGTGACGTCTTTGCACCGAACAATCCCGCTCAGAAAGGTGGCATGCTTTTCCATACTGATCCCCTACTATCTGAATTTCAATATGGCGGGGTTCCTCAATCAGTTTTTCCATATACATGGCACCATTACCAAAAGCTGCTGAGGCTTCTTGTACGGCACTGTTGTACAATTCTTCCATTTCCCCTTCGCTCCAAACGGCCCGCATTCCTTTTCCACCACCACCAGCGGTAGCCTTGATCATCACGGGATATCCCATTTTCTTTGCGGTCTTCTTGGCATCGGCAACGTCCTTTAAAAGACCTTCCGAGCCTGGAACACAGGGAACACCGGCTTTTTTCATGGTCTCCTTGGCAGTAGCCTTGTCGCCCATGCGATCTATCTGCTCTCCGGAAGCACCAATAAACTTAATATCGTGTTCTGCACAAATTTTGGAAAACTTTGAGTTCTCACTCAAAAATCCATACCCTGGGTGAATGGCATCCGCATTGGTAATCTCCGCGGCGGCAATAATATTGGGAATCTTTAAATAGGACTCACTACTTGGGGCGGGGCCAATACAAACGGCCTCGTCAGCAAACCTAACGTGCAGGCTTTCTTCATCTGCCTTGGAGTATACGGCAACGGTTTTAATACCCATTTCCTTGCATGTGCGTATAACACGCAGTGCAATTTCTCCCCTATTGGCAATCAATATTTTCTTGAACATAATACCTAGATTTAAAACTCAAATTCCAAGTGCCAAATTCCAAGTTGCATTTTGGATTTTGGGATTTGAATTATTGAAATTTAATTAGGATGGGTCAACCAAAAATAAGGGTTGGTCAAACTCTACCGGTGAAGAATCGTCAACCAAGATTTTAACGATTTTACCGGAAACCTCGGACTCAATATCGTTAAAGAGTTTCATCGCTTCGATCACACATAGCACATCGCCTTGCTTAATGTCCTTGCCAACCTCAACAAAATTAGGCTTGTCCGGGGCGGGTTTCCTATAAAAGGTACCAATAATGGGCGATTTTATAGTGATGTATTTGGAATCGTCATCGGCTGCTTCCCCAGCAGAAGCGGCAGGAGCGGCCTCCGTTAGAGGCGCGGCTTGCGGGGCAGCGGCCATTGGGGCCTGAGCCATTGGAATTTGCTGCACAATGGTGGTCTCCGGCGAACTCGATTGATCACCGGTGCGAATGGTAATCTTGATATCCTCCATTTCCAACTTCACTTCACTTGCGCCGGATTTGGCCACAAACTTGATCAAGCTTTGAATTTCTTTAATATCCATATAATTTGATTTAGTTAGTTTTTATGAATTGTATGCCCATTTAAGGTAAATGGAACCCCAGGTGAATCCGCCCCCAAAAGCGGCAAACACTAGATTGTCGCCCTTCTTCAATTGCTTTTCATAATCAAACAACAATAAGGGTAGGGTGGCAGAAGTGGTATTCCCGTAACGATGGATGTTCATCATTACCTTCTTATCTTCAACCCCCATGCGCCTTGCGGTAGCGTCAATTATTCTTTTATTGGCCTGATGCGGCACCAACCAATGCACATCGTCATGGGTCAACTGGTTACGCTCCATGATCTTTCCGGAGACATCGGCCATATTGGATACGGCGAACTTAAAAACCGATTTTCCATCTTGAAAAACGTAGTGCTGGCCATTTTTTACGGTTTCCTCGGATGCCGGTAGTATGGAACCTCCGGCGTCCATCTTTAAAAAGTTCCTGCCAATACCATCTGAACGTAAATATTCATCTTGCAACCCCAAACCTTCTTCATTTGGCTCAAATAATGCGGCACCTGCCCCATCCCCAAAAATAATGCAAGTGGTCCTGTCCGTATAGTCTATAATGGAGGACATTTTATCCGCTCCAATGAGCAATACCTTTTTATATCGGCCAGATTCTATATAACTGGATGCTGTTGACATGCCATACAAAAAGCTGGAACAAGCTGCAGATAAATCATAAGAAAATGCATTGACGGCCCCAATTTCCGATGCTACGAACGCCGCAGTAGAGGCTACCAACATATCTGGGGTAGCCGTAGCCACAAGCACCAAATCTATTTCCTTTGGATCTAGCGTGCCTTTTGTCAACAAGTTTTCTGCTGCTTTTATGGCCAAATATGAAGTTCCCTTTCCTTCTTCTTTTAAAATCCGACGTTCTTTTATTCCGGTCCTAGAGGTAATCCATTCGTCATTGGTCTCTACCATTGTTTCCAACAGTTGATTGGTGAGTACAAAGTCTGGGAGGTAGGCTCCCACAGCTGTTATTGCTGCCGTTGTTTTATTCATCCGAATGTCCGTTTTTAGTCAAAAAAGCTGATAATCGACTCAAAAGTGGGGAAAATTAGTCATTTTCTACGACTTTTTAAGCCAAAATTGCTTTTTTGAAATACTTGGTGTCCATAAAAAAACTCCCGTTCCTTACGGAATGGGAGTTCTGTTTTTTTATCAAAAAAAGCGCGACAATTATGCGGCCGTTTCCTCTTCTGCAGCATCAATAAGCACTTGGCCCCTGTAATACAGTTTGCCTTCATGCCAATGTGCCCTATGGTACAAGTGAAGTTCACCTGTTGTTGAGTCTTTTGCCAGGGTTGGCGCAACCGCTTTGTAATGCGTACGTCTTTTATCCCTTCTGGTTTTCGATATTTTTCTTTTAGGATGTGCCATTGGTTCCTATTTATCCGTTAATAATTTTTTTAAATCGTCCCATCTGGGATCGGTATCTTCTTTATTTTCCTTTTCTTCCTTTGGTTGTAATGCTTCTAGTTTATCCAATGCTTCGGACTGCAATGTTCCGTCCAACACCCCTGGATGTATTCTTTTCTGGGGAACGGCCAAGACCAACATTTCGTAGGTATACTGTGCAATGTTGAACTGGTATTCGCCATGGGGCAGCAGCAGTATTTCATCATCCTCATCATTGTATTCCTCCCCAAACTTGATGACCAATTGCAAACCGGCGTCCCCAATTTCTTGGTCAAACGGCTCGCTTGTTAAATCACAAGCAACGTTTACGGTACCCTCAGCAATAATCTCCAGCTCCATCATGGTGTTCATTTTGTTCAAAATAGCTTTCAAACTAATGGAAGCTGCATTAAACTCTTCAAAACCAAAAGACTCAAAGAACGTATTGTCTATCGTATACTCAAACTCGTGCTTTCCTAATTTCAAACCTGAAAAAGGAATAATAAACTCCTTCAACTTCATCATTTTTACACTTTAGGTTGGTATACCTACCCAAAAAGGGATGCCCCACGTTTCCGTTAAGGCGGGTGCAAAGATACTATTTATTTATAAAAAGCCAATTCTTTACGCAAAATAAAGCGTGCAGGTTTAAGCGGACTTTTTAGGGTGTTGTTTCCGTAAGGGGTTTTTGGTCAAATGGGCATACTCCATCCTATTTTTATAGATAGCGATAGCACTAAAAACGGCTTCCTTAAAAGAGCTTTCATCGGCCTTGCCCTGTCCGGCTATTTCATAGGCGGTGCCATGGTCCGGGGAGGTGCGTACTTTGTTAAGGCCCGCCGTAAAATTAACGCCTTTGCCAAAGGCCAAGGTTTTGAACGGAATAAGTCCTTGATCGTGATAGGCTGCCAAGATCGCATCAAAATTTTGATGTGTATTGGAACCAAAAAAACTATCTGCCGAATACGGGCCGTAGACCAAATTCCCTTTGGAGAACAAGTCATGGACCACAGGTTTCAAGATTTTATCGTCTTCCTCCCCAATGGTGCCATTATCCCCGCTGTGCGGATTTATCCCTAAAAGTGCAATTTTAGGCTTGCGGATGCCAAAATCCATTTTAAGGGATTTGGTCAAGGTGGCCACCTTATCGTTAACCAACTTGGTGGTAATGGCATTGGCCACGTCCTTTACGGCAATATGGTCCGTTAACAACCCTACCCTAAGGGTATCCGTGATCATAAACATCAAACTTTCCCCTTCCAACTCCTGGGCCAAAAAGTCCGTATGGCCGGGAAACTTAAAATCTTCTGCTTGAATATTGTTCTTGTTGATAGGGGCAGTGACCAATACGTCTATTTCCCCATTTTTTAAGGCGCTAACCGCTGCCCGCAGGGATTTTATAGCGTATTTGCCTCCTTCTTGGGTAGCCTCACCAAAATCGGTTTTTGGACTTTCCTTCCAAACATTGACCACGTTTATTTTTCCGTCCAAGACTTTAGCGGCATTAGGGACACCATTAAAACTAATTGGAATGTTGAGCACCTGTTTCTGATGGGAAATGGTTTTGTTGGACGCAAAAAGTACCGGGGTACAAAAATCCAGCATTCTATTGTCCTCAAAAGTTTTAAGGGCCACCTCACAACCAATGCCGTTTAAATCGCCAATGGAAATGCCGAGCCTTATTTTTTTACCATCTTGTTTAGTATCCATAATCGAATGCCTAATTTTACCTTACAAAGCTAGCTAAATTATTGGCATCCGTTTGTCCAATGATTTTAGTAAAATCCTAAATGTATGTTTACCGGAATTATTGAAACTCTGGGCAAGGTAACCCGTTTGGAACGTGAAGGCGAAAACCTCCACATCACCATTGCCTCATCCATTACCCAAGAATTAAAAATTGACCAAAGCGTGGCACATAATGGCGTTTGCCTTACCGTAGTGGCCCTTGACGGCAAGAAGTATACGGTTACCGCCATAAAAGAAACCTTGGATAAAACCTGCTTGGGCCATTTAAAAGAAGGGGATTCCGTTAATCTGGAACGCGCCATGATTTTGGGCGCGCGTTTGGATGGGCACATCGTACAAGGTCATGTGGACCAAACCGGGGTTTGCACTGGGGTTTCCGAAGAAAATGGCAGTTGGTTGTTTTCTTTTGAATATGACGCGACCCAAGGAAACCCAACGATAGAAAAAGGGTCCATCACCATAGACGGTACCAGTTTGACCGTGGTAGATTCTGGCACAAACACCTTTAAAGTGGCCATTATCCCGTATACGTATGCACATACCCGGTTCAACACCTATGGGGTGGGCACTAAAGTCAACTTGGAGTTTGATGTCATCGGAAAATATGTGGCGAAATTGAT
>CALEYA010000075.1 GCA_937926215.1 uncultured Croceitalea sp.
CAATTGACACATGATAAAACCCCTGGTACCGTAGGTAATTTTGTTGCCTTGGCAGAAGGGAATATGGAAAATAATGCCAAACCACAAGGAAAGCCTTATTATGACGGCCTAAAGTTTCATAGGGTCATCCCGGATTTTATGATTCAAGGTGGTTGTCCGCAAGGGACAGGCTCTGGAAGTCCGGGTTATCAATTTGATGACGAGTTCCATGAGGAACTTACCCACTCCGGCCCTGGGGTACTTTCCATGGCCAATGCAGGCCCTGGCACCAATGGGAGCCAGTTTTTTATTACACACGTAGCTACGCCATGGTTGGACAACAAACATACGGTGTTCGGTCATGTTACGGAAGGGCAAGATGTGGTGGATGCCATTGCCGAAGGTGACGAAATCAAAAGTTTGGAAATTATCCGTTCTGGAAGCGATGCCGAAGGGTGGAATGCCATAGAGGCGTTCAGGACATTTGAAGGGGCACGGGAAAAGCGTATCGCGGAACAAAAAGCCATGGCTGAGGAAGCTATGGAAAAGTTGGCGGCAGGTTTTGAGAAAACACCGTCTGGGTTGCGTTATAAAATAGTGCAACAAGGTTCCGGCAAACAGGCGGAAAAGGGAAAAACCGTTTCTGTGCATTATGAAGGGAGCTTACCCGATGGTCAGGTTTTTGACTCTTCCTTTAAAAGAAAGCAGCCCATAGATTTTGCACTTGGCGCAGGTCAGGTAATTTCTGGATGGGATGAAGGTATCGCGTTATTAAAAGTAGGGGATAAGGCCCGTTTTGTAATTCCTAGCCACTTGGGCTATGGGAGTGCTGGTGCAGGAGGGGTTATTCCACCGGATGCTACGCTCATTTTTGACGTTGAGCTTATGGACGTAAAATAGAGCACGGCATCAAACAACAAAAGAATAAGGCGTTTCCAAAATGATGGAAACGTCTTTTTTTTGCGAAGTCCTTACTTGGACTTATTAACGCTTAACAGCAATAAAAAAAGGTTCACCGCTAATAATAGCAGGAGAATAGTGAAAAAAGTGTTCATTGTATGTGGTTGTTACTTAGTATATAGGTGGTTATGACTATATAACAATCTAACGAGGAAAAACCCTACTTTATTGTTATAGTGCATTAATCGTTATTGCTTTATTGGTGTATAAACAAAAAGCCCCCACATTTGTGGGGGCTTTATATAAAAAAGTGTGCTGTTTACCTTAATCTATAACTTGTACATTTACGGCGTTCAATCCTTTTTTACCTTGTTGTAGTTCAAATTCTACAACGTCACCTTCGCGAATTTCATCGACTAAACCAGAAATGTGTACAAAGTGATCTGTGTTCGAACCATCTTCAGTGATAAAGCCATAGCCTTTAGAATCGTTGAAGAATTTTACTGTTCCTTTACTCATAATAAAAATTAAATAAAATTAAATAATGCACAAAGGTAAGGCTAAAATCTTCATAATGAGGTTTTTTTAATGAAAAATGAATGTAAATTTTAGGTTATAATCACTGCTTTTTACCAACTTAGAGTTGATTTGGGCAAATGAAGCCTTAAATCAGGCATTTGGAAAATACATAATAAGCCCTAAGAATTAGATGACAAAAGGCTTAGGGATTGCAAACAAAGTTTTTATTTTTATAGTATGAAGGGACCCACAATGGAAGCACTGCAATATCCGATAGGAAAGTTTAAAGAACCGGAAACTATTAGCACGGAACAACTAAAAGCATGGATTCTTATCCTGGAGGAATTGCCCCAACGTTTGGAAAGAATGGTGGGCGCCATGACCAAAGAACAGTTGGAAACACCATATAGACCGGGGGGATGGACCGTTCGCCAATTGGTGCATCATATTGCGGACAGTCACCATAACAGTTATATAAGGTTCAAGTGGGCCCTAACGGAAGAGACCCCTACGATAAAACCATATTTTGAAAAAGAATGGGCAGAACTGTTCGATGCCAGAACGGCACCCATACAGCTGTCATTGGATCATCTAAAGGCCGTACACGCAAAACTGGTTTACCTGCTTAAAGGTCTTAGTGAGTCTGACTTAGCACGAGAATTTATCCATCCGGATGGCAATGAGGCAACGACCTTGGCCTCCAATATTGGGAGATATGCTTGGCATGGAACCCATCATTTTACACATATAAAAAACCTGATAAAACGGGAAGGCTGGTCAGTCTAAATACTTGGCCATGAGCCACATGTGTTTTTCCTGTTCCAACACTTTGGGTAAGGTGATTTCCGAAGCGGTAATAATTTCGTAATCGTATTTTTGATAGAAGCGTTTAGGCGACCCTTTTTGCATGGCGTAGAGCCACACCACTTTTTTATCGTGCCTTGAGGCAAACGCCTCTACAAACCGAATACCGGCCCCACCAATGCCTTTATTGGATGCAGATCGGATCAAATACAACTTGTTGAGCAAAATGGTTTCTTTCGCTTTTACGGCAGTATGGACCGCATCCAAAGTGAAATTTAAGATACCTACCGTTAGCCCGTTGTTCTTAATAATATAGAAACGTTGTGACGGATTTCTTAAGTCGTTTAAAAGGCTTTCCCAGGATAGGAATTTGATTATAAAAGGTGATGGGTCCCTGTTTTCCCATAAATGGAGGTAATGCTCCTTGTAGGATTGGATGCCTACGTTTATGTATGCTGCCGCGTTTGCTTGGGTTACCGGGATAAATTGGATCTCCATTAGATGGTGTTTTCACCGCCATCCGGTCCGTAGAAAAGGACCCAAGTCGCAAAATCATCGGTAAAATCTAAAAACCGATGTTCCCTTCCCGCCGGGACGAACAAAAAATCCCCGGGTCCAAAAGCAACGGTTTCTTTGCCATTTAAAAAGGTACCACTACCGGAAATAACCATATATACTTCATCACGGTTGTGGGGTTGTTGTAAATCCACCTTATTCGGGCGATATACTTCTACCGAAAGTGTTCCGTGCCCAAAAACCGTCAGAAAAGGCGAGGGGCTTTTTGCAAGTTTGGATAATGCTTCTTTAGGGTCGATTTTCATAAAACGGCAATCACATTTTCCATTTAATATTACAACCAATACTGGGTTTTTGCAATTCATCAATAGCAGCACCTTGGATAAGGGCATCCATTGCGTTTCTGAGATCGATCCCTGTTAACGGAATTCCGTTGCCCGGCCTAGAATCGTCCAATTGGCCGCGGTACACCAAGTTTAAATGGGTACTAAAAAGATAAAAATCCGGGGTACATGCGGCATCATAATCTTTTGCTACCTCTTGGGTTTCGTCATACAAATAGGGAAAGGAGTAGCCCTCTTCTTGGGCCGTTTTCTTCATTAAATGGGGGGCATCTTGGGGATAGTTTTCCACATCATTACTGGAGATGGCGATAAAGCCGATTCCTTTGGCTTGATACACCTTGGCAAGTCTGGCTATTTCTGGATTTACATGGATCACAAATGGGCAATGGTTACAAATAAACATAATAACCGTTCCCTGGCTTCCTTTGAGTTCGTCCAATCGAAGCGTTTGGTCACTAACGGTATCAAAAAGGGAAAAGTCCGGTGCTTTGGTTCCTAAAGGGAGCATATTACTAGGAGTACGTGCCATTGTTTAAGATTTTAAGTTTAAAGGGTTTTGAGCGGGCATTGACTGCCAAATACCCTATCACATAATAGGTCCAAAGAATATAGCGTTCATCAACAGCTTATTGGTGCCATACCAAAACGCCCTAAAGTTGGTGTTGTCCGTAAATAGGATGACTCTTCCTTTACCCATGCGCTTTGCTTTAAAGGGAACGCTGTTTTTGATCAACGCGGCATTCTCTTCGGAGATATACCCACTTTGTAAAGGGTTGCTGGTATATTGAATTGGGTTGTTGTAGCTGTTTTTATCCGGTTCCAGATAAATATTGGTATTTCTAAACAAGGATACCGTATTGTTCTTGTAACCGTAAGCCACCGGATGGGAACGGTCCAGTTTTGCTTCAAAAATGGCACCGCCAGTTACTTGGGCCCCTAAGAAATCCCCTTTTTTATCAAAAGGAATATTTTTGGCAACTAGGGTGTCCTCCTTGGTTTCAAGAGTTAAAAATTTATGCTTTTTAAACCAATTGGCCACATTTCTATAGCCGATGACCGTTCCGCCGTTTTTGACCCATGTAGCTATTTTTTCTGCGCCCTTTTTATCCAGGATGTTGCTGTTCCACCCGCTGGGTATAATAAGGTCCGTATAGCTGCTTAAGTCGGTACCGGCAAAATTCCGGGTATCCAATTTGGTGATTTTCATACCGTAGCGTGTATCAAAGAGATGCCATATTTCTCCGGCGTCGTAAGAGCGGACACCATCCCCAACAAGCACGGCCACTTTTTGTTTCTTTACGGGGTCAAAATCATTACTGCCCAAATCAATTCCTTTGGTCAATCCGGTTCCAACGGCAGTGATGGTAATTTTACTTTCCTTGGCCACTTGTTCTAAAAAAGCGTGCAATTCTTTTGGCCCTAGTTTCTGGTTTTGTACCGGTATCATAATAGTGCCATAGTCATAAGACTTTCCTTCCACGCTAAACGGGGATTTAGCGGTTTTTGCCCGCAATCCTTTTTCTAAGATGGTATTAAGCGCCTTTGGGGTGTAGTACTCATGCCACTCAAAAAGATAGGCGTAATTGCTACGTCCGGTTACGGATCCTTTTACCGCTTCCAGCCCCTTGATTTCGGCTCCGGCACTTGCCAAGGACGTAAGCGGGGCATAATCCAGATTAAAAGATAGGGGAAATGTCCAAGCAGATACGTCATAGAACAAGCTGTCCGTAAACGATGTCCGTTTTTCAAACATAGCGTGGATCAAACGTGGGTTCTTTTGGTTTAGTGGTACGATGTAGCTTGTCCCTTTCTTAAAGGATTTTCCACCTATTTTGGTGTCCTTGTCAAGCTCATGGAATTTGATTTTATGTCGCTGCAAAATTTCGGCCAAATGCCATGCTTTGTTGGCATCTTTGCTATCTCCAAACACATAGCCTTTGGTTTTATCGCGTGCAGCCTCGCCCTTCATATCGCTATAAAATGTACGCTGGTAATCCAAAATTTTAGTGCGCATCTGGTACGCCGCCTCAATGGTGGATCGTGCCGTGGTAAATTGATTGCGAATTGTAAAGGGGAAAGTTAAGATACCGTTTTCACTTTCTTGGATATGTCCCCTTGAACTTCCTTGCTCAAAAAGGATTCCTATACTGCCGTTTACATCTGGAAAGGTAGAGCCTTTACCATAATAATAATCGTCGTAATTTTCCTCGGAATAGTATAAAGATCCTATTTTGTCCAATGCTTTTGCATGATAGGTCCCAATCTCCGCAGTAAGCTCTTGGTTTATTTTTGGGGTCAATGGATTTACCCTTGAGGCTTCCCCAGGTTGAAAAAAGAAGGTGGAATTGGTTCCCATTTCGTGATGATCCGTAAGGATGTTGGGCAACCATTTGTGAAAGGTAGCAATACGGGCCCTACTTTCAGGAAGTTGCACGGGCAACCAATCCCGGTTCATGTCAAACCAATAGTGGTTGGTGCGGCCCCCGGGCCATACTTCGGAATATTCCCTATCGTTCCCATCCGGATTTAATTTGATGCTTTTATTGGTGTTGGCCCAGTACGCAAAACGCTGTAACCCATCCGGGTTAAAACTAGGATCCAATAAAATGACCATATTGTTCAGCATATCCTCAATCTCCGGACCTTGGGCGGCCGCTAAGTAGTAGGCGTAAGCCAATGCGGCGTTGGAACCACTGGGCTCATTACCGTGAATGGAAAAACCCTGATAGACCACAATGGGCATCTTGCCGGTATCCAACTGCGCTGAACCACTTTCGCTTAAAGCGATATGGGCTTCCCGTATCCCTTCGATATTTTTATGATGTTCCGGACTGGTAATGGTCAACAAAAGTATTGGTCTTCCTTCAAAAGTCTCCCCCCGAGATTCTATTTGTATACGATCGCTTGCTTTGGCCAAGGTTTGCATGTAAAAAACCAGCTTGTCATGGGTTACATGCCATTCGCCCACTTCATGCCCGATTACATCGGCGGGTTTGGGAATGGCTGCGTCATAATTGGTGTTTTGCGGAAGATAGTAGTCCAAGCTTACTTTTTCCTGTGCTACGGCAAGGGTGCTTAGCATCAATAGGGCGAGTAACATGCCTTTTTTCATAGGATACATTTAAATACGATTTCTTAAAAATAAAAAACGGCCTGCGTAAACAGGCCGTTCCTTTCAATTATTTTGATTTTTTTAGATGTCATCAAAGTCCACATCCGTAAAACTTCCCGTAGCCGAGCCATTTTCAGCGGGCTTGTCCGTATCTTCATCTTCTTTTTTAAAGTCCTTTTGATGTCTTTCGGAAATTACTTCCGTACCTTTTTCATCAATGATGTAATCCATCATTTCCTCCATAATTTCCTTGAACGATTGGAAATCTTCTTTATAGAGATAGATTTTATGTTTTTTGTAGTGGAAGGACCCATCGTCATGAGTGAACTTCTTGCTTTCCGTTATCGTTAAATAATAATCTCCCGCCTTGGTACTTCTAACATCAAAAAAATAAGTTCTCCTACCTGCTCTAAGGACTTTGGAGTATATTTCCTCCTGATCCATCAAATCTTTATCCCCCATATGGTCTAGTGTTCTATAGTTTTATTCGATAATCGAGACATAAGTGCCCGAAGCTTTCCTCGAACTAAAATTACGCTTTTAAAGAATACCCCTAGGGCTTTCCTAGAGATTGTTTACTGTTCTTTATTCCTTCAAAAATGTAAAAAAAAACCTAATTCAGCAACTTTTTGGTCAATCTTTCTCGCTCAACTGGTCCAAGTAGAGTTGCTTATAGTAGCCTTCCACATTGTTCAGTTCCTCATGGGTTCCCTCTTGTAGGATACGCCCGTTTTCAAGCACCAAAATCTTATCGGCATTCTTTGCGGAAGACACTCTGTGGCTTACAATTAGTGTCGTTTTATCTTGGGAAGCGGATTTTAAATTCTTTAAGATTTCCTCTTCGGTCTCCGTATCAACGGCAGAAAGGCAATCGTCAAAAAGATAGATGACGGGGTCTTTTATCAAGGCACGGGCTATAGAAACCCGCTGCTTTTGACCACCACTTAACGTAATTCCACGTTCTCCTAAAATGGTTTTATACTGTTTGGAAAATTCCATGATATTCCCATGGACCACGGCGTTTTTGGCCACGGTAACAATCTCTTCCAAAGTGGCATCTTCCTTGCCAAATCGGATGTTGTTCTCAATAGTATCCGAAAATAAGAAGGCATCTTGCGGGACCGCTCCAATGCTACTTCTAAGACTGTTAAGGTTCACTTTTTTTATGGACCGCCCGTCTAGTTGGATATCTCCTTTGGTAACGTCATAAAGTCTAGCCACCAAATCCAAAATCGTGGATTTTCCGGAACCGGTTTTGCCTAAAATGGCTAGTGTTTCCCCGGGTTTTACGGTAAAGGAAATATTTTTAAGAGCTTCAATTTCCGTATCCTCATAGGTAAAAGACACATCTTTAAACGTTATTTCCCCATTGATTTTAGATGGAATCTCCACTTCGTTCGTTATGGTCGGTTGCTCTTTCAAGAATTCATTGATACGTTTTTGTGAGGCTTCCGCACGTTGCACAATGGAGGTTAGCCAGCCGACTACAGCTACAGGCCATGTCAGCATATTTACGTACAAAATGAATTCTGCGATTACCCCAAGGCTTACCTCGCCGTTAATATATTGCTTACCGCCAATATAGATGACAAAAACATTACTGACACCTATCAACAAAATCATAAGCGGAAAAAACCACGCATTGACCTTGGCCAAGTCCATGCTGGTATCTTTACCTTCTTGTGCCAAACCGGCAAGTTCTTGGTTTACCCTGCCTTCCAAGGTGTACGCTTTTATTACGGATACCCCTGAAAAGGATTCTTGTGCGAAAGTGGATAAGGTGGACAGGTATTCCTGGACCTTGGTGCTCCGTTTATGGATGATCTTACTAATTTGATAAATAAGCACGGATAAAATAGGCAAGGGTATCAAGGTATAAAACGCAATGGTTGGTGCTTTGATGAACATCAACGGAATAAGACAAGAAAATAAGGTCAATGCATTAATGCCGTACATCACCGCTGGTCCCCCATACAAACGGACTTGGGTAACATCTTCGCTAATACGGTTCATTAAATCCCCGATCCGGTTGCGTTTATAAAAGTTGAGGTTCAGAAATTGATAGTGATCGAATACCTCATTTTTTAAATCATATTCAATGTACCGGGAAACATTGATAATGGTCTGTCGCATTAAAAAAGTAAACAGACCGGAAAGAAGTGCGGCACCTATAATAACCAATATGTATTCAAAGAGTAAGTTCTCCGCTACGGTAGCACTCAATTCGCCATTAAAGCGTTTTTCAATGGTATCAATGGATTTGCTCACATAGGACGGCATAATGAGCGAAAAAATACGGGCTACTATGGTAATCAGAATTCCAAGCAGGATTTTGAAGCGGTATTTTTTAAAATATTTATTTAAGTGCCGTAGTTCTTTCATAAATACAGGTGGTCCTTTCTATTTTAAAAAGCCAAAGATATGCCTTTGCCGTTGAAAGCAATGTTATAAAACCGATAAGAAGATCGATCACCATAGGTTGGCATAAAATATAAGCTTACTTTTGCCATCGTAAAAAAAGACCAACCTTTAAAAGTTCTTTGTTCATGCTTACCAGAAGGCATATTAGGGTAAAGGTGATGCAATGCATTTACGCATTGATACAGTCCCAAGATGATTCTCTTGAAAAACAAGTAAAGTTTTTGAAAGTCAGTATAGAGAACATGTACAATCTATACCTTTCCATGCTCAGTTTATTGTTAGAAATACATAAGCTGGCAGAAAAACACGTTTCCCACTCCGATAAAAAATATCTGGCGGATACGGACAGCTTTCCGGATAAATCCAAATTTATCAATAATGCCTTGTTGCAACAATTGGTCAACAATCCTTCCTTAAAAGAAGAATTGTCCAAAAGAAAGATTGACCACTGGTATATGAACGAGGAGTACGTAAAGATCATCTATAAGGATATTGTAGATAGTGATGCCTACAGGTCCTATATGAACGCTACCACCAAGGATTATAAGGAAGATGTTGCCCTCATTTTGAAATTGTACAAGAATTGTATTGCCCCTAACGAAAAAATCTATGAGTATTTTGAGGACGATAAGTTAACGTGGGTAGATGATATTCCTATCGTAAATACCTTTTTGGTCAAACGTTTTAAAAAGGCCACTCCGGATGCGGCGCCCACTTTTTTTCTTCCCAAACTCTTAAAGGACGAGCAAGATTTGGTTTACGCCAAGCAGTTGCTCTCTAAAACCTTGCTCAACAATGCGCAATGGGAAAAGGAAATAGAAGTTAAAACCCCCAATTGGGACAACGATCGTATTGCGGAGATCGATTATATTTTGCTTAAAATGGCTATTTGCGAACTGTTGAATTTCCCTTCTATTCCGGAACGGGTGACCATAAATGAATATTTAGAGATTGCCAAGGAGTATTCCACGCCAAAAAGCAGCATCTTTATCAATGGTATTTTAGACAAATTGGTAAAGGAATATAGGGTCTCTGGAAAGTTGAATAAGATGGGTAGGGGTCTTCTTTGATACATCTAATCAATGAAATCGTTATTTTTGTAAAAACAATTAGTACAATGAAAAGAATAGGTATAGTTTTAAGTGCGGTGGTACTCCTTGCTGGTTTCACTGCCTGTAAAGACAAAGCAGCATTAAAAGTTAACACGGAAAACGTAGAAGTGGCATCCAATAGGGATGAGGTTTCCAAAAAGCTTCCGGTAATGTCATTTGATAAAGCCGAGCATGATTTTGGACAAATCGTTCAAGGGACGCCCCAAGAGACCGTATTTACATTTACCAACACAGGTGATGCCCCGTTAATTATTACGGATGCTAAAAGTAGCTGTGGGTGTACGGTACCAGATTATCCAAAGAACACACCAATTGCACCTGGGGATACCGGGGAATTGGTAGTAAAGTTTAACGGATCTGGACAAAACCAAGTAACCAAAACGGTTACGGTAACCGCCAACACGGAAAAAGGTTCGGAATTATTGCGCATTAAAGCATTTGTGAACCCTAAAGGTGCTGCTCCTGCCGGACCAGTTAAGAGCTAAAAATTTATATGGAAGGATTAGGACAGTTTTTTCCGCTTATTTTAATTTTTGTGGTCGCGTATTTTTTTATGATACGCCCGCAGATGAAGCGACAGAAGGATGAAAAGAAATTTGCCGAAGCTTTAAAAAAGGGCGATAAGGTAATTACAAAAAGCGGAATGCACGGTAAGGTTGTTGAGCTTTACGATAAGGACAACTCTTGTATTATAGAGACTATGGCCGGTAAGCTTAAGTTTGACCGTAGTGCGATTTCCATGGAAGGGAGCAAAAAACTAAACCCCGTTCCTGCCAAAAAGTAAGGTTGAAGTACCAATCTGTTTAAAAGCACCTGTAAACGCAGGTGCTTTTTTATTGGCACCGCCAAAGGGTATAATGCCCCGTGGTCCGTCCATCCGGTAGGCGAGCTTGCCCGCGGCAGTTTACTTGTATTTATCATGTAACCCCTTGCCCTCTAAAATCAGGGGTTTTATTTTTTCCAAACGGGTGTGTTTGGTCTTTTCTTGTTTGGCTTGCGTAATGTATTCAGCGTATTCATTTTGTTTAGAGGGTGTAAGGGATTTGAAAGCACTTTCTAAGCTGGTGTCCGTCTTAAGCGCATTCTTCAGGAGTGTTGGAATCGCTAGTTTCGGTTTTTTGCTTTTAACGGCTACCGTGATGTTCCCCTGTTTTTGATTGTTGATTGCTTCCTGCAGATATGCCAAGACTTGTGTTTGATCTATGGCAGCTGCTTCAAAAAATTTCCAATGGCGCATGGCCATGGTTTTTCCTTCCTGTGCATTTTGAAGTACGCCAAGCGGGTCTGACAGATCCACCCCATTAAAGAACCAAATGCCAAAATGGGCTTTAAACTTGCAGATGGCAAATACGTTCTTTCCATTGACCGTATAGGTGGGAAATTGCCATTTATAGGTTTCCTCAACTTCCGTAGTAAGGGCCAACTTCCTTAGCATGCCTATGGCTTTGGCAAAAACATGTTCCTGTTCGTAATACGCGTTTACTTTTTCTATTTTGTCCATTTGGTTGGAATTTACCTGGTGACAATCCATTTGGGCCCAACCTTGAATTTGTATTTATCCATCATATACTTTCGGGCCTTTAAAGAATAATTACCAAACATTTGGAGCATGTATTGCAGATTATTTGGCCTTTCTAATCTAATAGGATTAATTCTGGTGCTAAGTCCTTTTTTATAATAATATATAGCTCTTTTGGGGATTACCACATTCTTTTCTAGATCAATAAAATCCTTATAAACAATAGAATTCCTAAAATTTTCCATGTTTAGGAAAAACAACATATGCCTATTATGATCTTCAATAGGTAGCACATAAACTTCCAACATACTTTTCAAAAGGTCCGTATTTACCTTACTCTT
>CALEYA010000076.1 GCA_937926215.1 uncultured Croceitalea sp.
AACAAACTCTGGGCAGGTATGGCCAAGGAGACCGCACATCAAATAGGAACACCGTTAACGTCATTGCTGGGGTGGAACGAGATTTTAAAGTCGGAAGACATCAATCCGGATATTACCAAGGAAATTGAAAAGGATATCGACCGCTTGCAAACCATTACGGAACGCTTTTCCAAAGTGGGTTCCGTACCGGAGTTGCGTGAGCACGATATCGTCATCGAAACCGAAAAGGCCTACCAATACCTTAAAAGACGCAGTTCAAAACTCATTAATTTTTCCTTTGATTCCGATATTGGAAAACTTCCGGTATTGCTCAATGTGCCTTTGTACAATTGGAGCATCGAAAATTTGGTGAAGAACGGCATTGATGCCATGAAGGGGAAAGGGAGTATTTCCATTCAGATAGAAAAAAAAGGCAGCAATGTCCATATTATGGTAACGGATACCGGTTCCGGAATACCCAAAAACAGTTATCAAAGTATTTTTAACCCTGGGGTAACCACTAAAAAAAGGGGCTGGGGATTGGGACTTTCCCTAGTAAAACGTATTATTGAAGAATATCATAAGGGAAAAATCAGAGTATTTTCATCCGGCAAGGAAGGGACCATCATGCAAATAACGTTAAAGGCAATACGATAGGTTATGGCAAAACAACAGATGTTAACCATTAAGGAGGCCGCAATTACCAATAATTGTCCGGAGTGCTTTAACCAGGAATTGAAGCTTTCCTTTTATCAAAAGCATATTAAAAATGCATTTTATCATAAAATGACCCCTGAGGTCACTTCTGAAATCAAATGCAAAAAATGTTTCTCCCTTATTTATCCCGTCAATTGGACGCCGGATATTGAGCGTGTTTTTGAATATTACAGCAAATTGGTGGAACCCAAAAAAACGAGCATACGTTTTACCGCACTCTTTTACGCGTTAATCCTTTTGGTTATTGGTCTAGTGGCCGGGGGGATATATGTGTTTATGGAAGGGCTTATTTAAAAGCTGCTTTGATTTTTTCGGCGGTTGAAACGAACTCCTCTTCCGTCAATCCCACTTTATGTTGAAAGGTAGCGTTTGCCATAGTGTGCAAGGGAATTAGATGTACGTGAACATGTGGCACTTCCAGTCCAATGACCGTCATGCCAACGCGTTTACAGTCGATGGCCTTTTCGATGGCCAATCCTACTTTTCTGCTAAATGCCATTAGACCCATATAGGTTTCCTCATCCAAATCCAAAAGTCGGTCCACTTCTTTTTTAGGCACACATAGGGTATGGCCTTGGGCATTGGGATTGATATCCAAAAAAGCAAAGAAATTCTCGTCCTCCGCTATTTTGTAACACCGTATTTCCCCCTTGATGATTTTAGTAAAGATGCTGGGCATGATTTGTGGTTTGTTAAAGGAATGAATTGGGGACAACCCAAACTTTTTGGTCTTTGCTCTTGTCTCTTTGTTCTTTTCTCTTGCCTCTTGTTTCTTGTCTCTCAAAAACTATTCTTCCAAACTTGATTTTGTATTTGATATTTGAATTTGTTAAGAACGTGTAATCTCCAAAATATCAAATTTTAGGGTGCCATTGGGCACGGTAATCTCTGCCGTATCACCAACTGATTTTCCTAAAAGCCCTCTTCCTATAGGGGAATTCACGGATATTTTTCCGCTTTTTAAATCGGCTTCACTTTCCGCCACCAAGGTATACTTCATTTCCATACCGTTGGTCTGGTTCTTTATTTTTACCGTTGAAAGCACCAAAGCCTTAGAGGTATCCAGTTGGGATTCATCTATAAGCCTTGCATTGGCATAGGTAGCTTCCATTTTGGAAATCTTCATTTCCAAAAGCCCCTGGGCTTCCTTTGCGGCATCATATTCGGCGTTTTCAGAAAGATCCCCCTTATCCCTAGCCTCTGCAATGGCCTGTGACGCTTTGGGCCGTTCCACATCCCTTAAGTGGTCCAGTTCTTCCTTTAAATTTTTTAGTCCTTCTTCTGTATAGTACGATACTTTTCCCATATCATCATCTTATTTTATGCAAAACGACACTGAAGAAAACGTAAGGTTTTCCCAATGTACGGTTGGCTTGTCTTAATCAAAAAATCCTCTGCAGCTACTATGATCACATAGTTTTTAGCGAGGATTTAACGCGAATATACGCAATTTTTAGTGATTTTTGTAGAAACTAAGTGCTTATGAAATTGCGATTGGCTTTGCTCCTAGCCCTAATATTCCTTGCTTGTGATAACGATACCCAAAACCGAAATCCTTTTTTACAGGAGGTACGTTTTAACTTTGAGCTCAACCTAAATTTACCCCTCTACACCAACCTTAACAATATTGGAAATCCTGTTTATGTAGGTAATGCAGGTGTTGGTACCCGAGGTGCTTTTGTAATGAAAACCGGACCGGACAGCTTTATGGCCTATGAAGCCAGTTGCCCCAACCACGCACCTAACAATTGCTCTACCATGACCATAGATGGGCAGAACGTGGTTTGCTCTTGCGAAGAATACACCTACAACCTTTTCTTTGGGCAGCAATTGGACAGACCGGACAATGGCGCCCGTTTTTTCGATTTGCTTCCCTATAGGGCTACCCTTGCCGGGAATTCTGTGCTGATTTCGAATTAACTGAAGGCCCAAGTTTAGAAGACATTTTCAACGTCCTTGTTCCCCAGTTCGTTTATATCGTAGTCCCAAGATGATTCTCGGATGGTTCTAAGGGAAGATTTTCAATATATCGTTCGTTCTGTCATGCTTGTTTAAATTATATTAACAAGTATTTTCCTACATATTAAATTATTGCTTATATTAGTATGTCCCAACTAAAATGCAATGTTTAGAACCAGTTCCATACAGGTTACGCTCAGCTTCTTGACTTTTATCCTACTTGGTAACCTAAGCCTCTCTGCCAGCATAAATCCTACAATTTCTAAAGGTGATGAAAAGTATCGCAATCCATCTAAAATAGCCCTACAGCTTCAAACGGACTCTATTTTAAAGGCATTTACAGCACCCACAAAAGAAGCGAAACTCCCCTATATAGC
>CALEYA010000077.1 GCA_937926215.1 uncultured Croceitalea sp.
GGTATTTTCTCTGGATTGGGCCTTTTCCTAATTTATACCGGACTTATCCTTACGGGAGCGGTAGTACATGCTGAATTTGAACCGGACATTTCCAGAACAGCATTGTTAAGCGGTATTAGCTTAAAGACTTTAGGCGCTACAGCAAACATATTCTTAAGCGTCTTGGTAAGTCTGGCTTGTTTTACCACCGCGGTAGGTATCGTTACCGGTACTGCGGATTTTATAAAAGGACAATTCAACAATTCTAGAACGGCTTATTTTACTACGGCTGTTATTGGTTGTGTTCTGGGTGTGGTCATGGGGCAGTTTAATGTGGGTTATATCATCGCTATTGCTTTGCCCGCATTAATGTTTATCTATCCCATTACCATAGTATTGATTATCCTCAATGTTTTGCCAGAGCGTTATGCTTCACCCAAAGTATTCCGATGGGTGGTGGTCACCACCATAGTATTCAGTATTCCGGATTTTTTAGCGACTGTTCCGGCATTAGCCCCTAAAGACGGCCTTTTTGCGTGGATTCCATTAAGTGAATTCCATATGGGATGGGTGTTGCCTGCTTTATTTGTTTTGGTTGGGGTAAATCTTATTGATAAAAAGCAAGGTTAAGAGTTTTAATTACGTTCAAAATTACAAACGCGGGCAACCAACAACAGACAACCAGTAACCATTAACCATTCATCAACCCCTCAATCTCCTCTGCTTCAATAGGAATGTTCGCCATCAAATTAGACGGTTCCCCGCTTTTTTGGATGACTACATCGTCCTCTATACGAATACCAAAACCTTCATCAGGAATATAAATCCCCGGTTCTACGGTAAAAACCATATTAGCTTTCATGGGGGTTTTTAATTCCCCGTAGTCATGGGTGTCCAGGCCTATATGATGGCTGGTGCCATGCATAAAGTATTTTTTGTAGGCAGGCCAATTGGGATCCTCATTTTGCACATCGGCCTTATCCAACAAACCAAGACCTAACAATTCTGAGGTCATGATCTTACCAACCTCTTTATGATACTCCACCCATAGGGTTCCCGGGACCAGCATTTTGGTCGCTTCATTTTTAACGCGTAGCACGGCATCATACACCTCGCGTTGCCTTTTGGTGTATTTGCCGTTAACGGGAATGGTGCGGGTCAAATCACTGGAATAATTGGCGTATTCCGCAGCGACATCCATCAAAATCAAATCTCCCTCCCTGCACTGCTGGTTGTTCTCTATATAATGAAGGACATTGGCATTGTTGCCAGACGCAATAATGGGCGTATACGCAAAGCCTTTGGAACGGTTGCGGATAAATTCGTGCAGCAGCTCGGCCTCAATTTCGTACTCCCAAACGCCGGGTTTAGTAAATTCCAATACCCTTCGAAACCCTTTTTCGGTGATGTTACACGCCGCTTGCATCAAGGCGATTTCCTCCGGTTCTTTAACACCCCTAATTTCCTGAAGTATCGGGTTGCTCTTTGCCCAGTTATGGGCGGGAAAATCTTTTTTGCACTTTGCTATGAAGCGATCTTCCCGTGTTTGGGTTTCCACGGCTTGGCGGTAATGCTCATTGGTGTTGAAATAAACGGTATCGGCCTCCGTCATCAGGTCAAAAAATACTTTATCAAAATCCGACAGCCAAAAGATACTCTCGATTCCGGATACCTCGGTCGCTTTTTCCTTGGTCAGTTTTTCCCCTTCCCAAACCGCAATATGGGCATTGGTCTCCCGTACAAAAAGGACTTCCCGATGTTTAGGATTGCTGGCATCGGGAAACAGTACCAAAATGGTTTCTTCTTGATCGGCACCACTCAAATAAAAAATATCCCGATGCTGTTCAAAAGGCATCGTACTATCGGCACTTATGGGATAAATATCATTGGAATTAAAAACCGCAACGCTCTTAGGCCGCATCTGTACCATAAATTTTTTTCGGTTTTTAATAAAGAGTTGGTTGCTTATCGCTTCGTATTTCATGCTGCTATTGTTCGTTTTGTATTCCCGAGGGTATTCACTTCTTATTCCGTAAATTTAAGAACAGTTTTTTCAAACCAACTATTCCGTATGAAATTCAGGCTACTTCTTCTTTGTTTTTGTTGTTTTTTACCAAGCTTTTCCCAAACCGATCTTAAGACTTTTAAAGATTTTGAGTTCCGATTTATTGGGCCGGAAGGTAACCGTACTATTGCTATTGCCGGGGTTTCCGGTGACCCCATGATCAATTACATTGGTGCTGCCTCTGGCGGACTTTGGAAAACTACGGATGGTGGGGTCAATTGGGAATCCATCTTTGACGATCAAGAAGCCTCTTCCATAGGTTCCGTAGCCATTACCCCAACAAATCCCGATATCGTTTGGGCCGGAACCGGGGAAACCTTTGTAATTCGCCCTGCACATGCCATGGGTGATGGCATCTACAAATCCGAGGATGCCGGAAAAACATGGACCACTATGGGGCTTACAAAAACGGGGCGCATCGGGCGCATCGTCATCCATCCTACAAATCCGGATATTGTATACGCAGCGGCTTTGGGGCATACGTATGGACCGCAACAGGAGCGGGGCGTTTATAAAACGATTGACGGTGGTCAAACCTGGAAACGCATCCTTTTTGTTGACGAGAATACCGGTGCTGCCGATATTGCTTTGAACCCCAAAAATCCAGAGCAACTTCTCGTAGGTATGTGGAGCATTCACATCAATACTTGGGGATTGCGAAGTGGGGGTCCCGGAGGTGGTGTTTACCGTTCCATGGACGGTGGAAGGACATGGAAAGCGCTTGCAGAAAACGGTTTGCCCGGCGGTACGGAAAATCCTGTTGGGAAAACCGCCGTGGCCATTGCACCTTCGGAACCCAATATTGTTTACGCCCTTTTTGAAATTGATAGTCCCGCATTATACCGATCCGAAGATTTTGGGGAGACCTGGGCCCTACAGACCCGCAATCACGATATTAACGAACGTGCGCCCTATTACACCCGTATGGCGGTTTCCTCTGCCGACCCAAACGAACTGTATTTTGCCTCGGTAAAATTTAGTGTTTCCAAGGATGCAGGTAAAACCTATGAATCCGGGTATAGTGCCGGGGGTGACAACCACGATATTTGGGTAGACCCCATCAATGCCAATCGTATTCTAGTGGCCCATGACGGTGGTGCCAGCATCAGTTTAAATCGTGGAAAAACATACCAGCGCATCGTATTGCCCATCGCACAGATGTACCACGTTTCCGTGGATGACCAAATACCCTATAACGTGTATGGAAACCGACAGGATGGCTATTCCTATAAAGGGCCTAGCAACAGCCGACAAGGGTATATCCCTTTAGGTTTATGGAAAGGGGTAGGCGGTTGCGAAAGTGGTTTTGCACAGCCAGACCCTTTGGACAATAACATTGTATGGTCCGGTTGTTATGATGGTGGCCTGCAACGTTATGATGCCAGAACGGGCCACGCTAGAGACGTTCGCGTTTGGCCAGAGGCAGGATATGGTTGGGAGCCGGGCAAACTAAAATACCGCTGGCACTGGAACTTTCCCTTGGCCTTTTCGCCCCATACCCCGCATCGGGTATATGTGGGCAGCCAATTTGTACATAAAAGCGATGATAATGGCCAAAGCTGGCAAGTAATCAGCCCTGACCTAAGTTTGAACGACAAAACCCATCAACAAAATTCGGGTGGAATTGCCACTGATAATTTAATGACTTTTGATGGGGCAACCTTATTCAGTATCGTGGAATCGCACATGGAAGCAGGCCTTATTTGGACGGGCAGTAATGACGGACAGGTACAACTTACCAAAGATGGGGGCACCACATGGACCAATGTGACCCAAAACATTCCCAATTTGCCCAAATGGGGCACTATTGCCAATATTGAGGTATCCCGCTACAAAAAAGGTACGGTCTACATTACCGTAGATCTGCACCAGATGGGCGATTTTGACCCCTACGTCTTTAAAACGGAAGACTATGGCCAAACTTGGAAACGAATCAGCGGTACCGTGCCCAAATCCGTCCACAGTTTTGCCCATGTGATCAAAGAAGACCCTAAACGGGAGGGGCTATTGTATTTGGGGGTGGATAATGGGCTGTACATAAGTTATAACGATGGTAAAAGCTGGATGCGGTTGCGAAACAATCTTCCCCCCGCACCCGTGTACTGGTTGGAAATTCAAGAACGTTTTGATGATTTGGTCGTGGGTACGTATGGCCGCGGCTATTATATTTTGGATGATATCTCCCCGCTTCGGGAATTTGATGAAGCCAATGGAAAAAAGGCGCATTTGTTCAGTTTACGTGATGCATACCGCTTTCAAAACCAACAAGCCATTAAAACCGATGGCCCTAGTCCCAATGCAGGTAAAAATCCAGCTTACGGAGCCTATGTCAATTACCATCTAAAAGACAGCACGGACCAAAAAGTAGAAATCCAAATACTGGACCAAGGGAATCAAATCATCCGTACCTTAAAAGGTAAAAATACTGCTGGGGTGCATCGCACCGTTTGGGATTTGCGCTACGAACCCACCTTTAAACCTAGGCTCAAAACCACCCCACCAGGAAGGCCTTGGGTGCAATTAAACGGCGAAGGATGGCGTCCTTTGGTTACTTGGGATTTGGATTTATGGCGCGGGCAATTTGGACCACGTGTAGTTCCCGGTAATTATAAGATTAGGCTTCTCATTGGCGATGAAGCCTTTGAGCGCACTGTTGAAGTTCGCAAAGACCCAACTACGGCAGGTGATTTGGCTTCGATACAGGAACAGGTCGCTTTTTCCTTGGAATTGCGAGATGCCATGAACCTTGCGGTAACCATGATCAATACCATTGAGGATATTAAA
>CALEYA010000078.1 GCA_937926215.1 uncultured Croceitalea sp.
TTGGTAATGGTAACATCATGCGGATGGCTTTCATTGATGCCACTTGCGGTAATTTTAACGAAACGACCGGTTTCCTTGAGCGTTTCAACATCCTTTGCCCCGCAATAGCCCATACCGGCACGTAATCCCCCAACAAATTGGTGGATGCTCTCAAAAAGTTCGCCTTTATACGGCACACGACCTACGATACCTTCCGGTACCAATTTTTTGATGTCGTCCTCTACATCCTGAAAATAACGGTCCTTAGACCCTTCTTTCATTGCTTCTACGGACCCCATGCCGCGGTAACTCTTAAATTTTCTTCCTTCGTAAATAATGGTTTCCCCGGGGGACTCTTTGGTTCCTGCCAACAGGGAACCGAGCATAACGGTATCCGCACCTGCGGCAATGGCTTTTGGTATATCCCCTGTATAGCGAATACCACCATCCGCAATTACCGGAACCCCGGAACCTTTTATGGCCGCAGCCACTTCAAGCACTGCGGAAAACTGCGGAAATCCAACACCGGCAACTACACGTGTGGTACAGATAGAACCAGGCCCTATACCTACTTTGACGGCATCCGCACCGGCATTGACCAGATACTTTGCCGCATCACCCGTGGCAATGTTCCCTACGATAACCTCCAATTCCGGGAACGCTTTCTTTACTTCCTTCAGTACGCTAACCACTCCTTTGGTGTGTCCGTGCGCCGTATCGATGACCACGGCATCTACCCCGGCATTCACCAAGGCTCCGGCTCGCTCTACGGCATCCCCGGTGACCCCAAGTGCAGCGGCTACCCGTAATCTTCCATAGCGGTCTTTATTGGCAATGGGTTTTTGGGTCAATTTGGTAATATCCCTAAAAGTGATAAGGCCTACCAATTTATAATGCTCGTCCACTACGGGAAGCTTCTCTATCTTCTTTTCTTGCAAGATATCCTCGGCCTCTCCCAAGGTAGTCCCCACCCCGGCAGTGACCAAGTTTTCGGTGGTCATGACCTCTTGTATGGGACGTTGGTTGTTTTTTTCAAAACGTAGGTCACGGTTGGTTACGATACCGATGAGTTTACCGGCATCATCAACAATAGGAATTCCTCCAATGCTATGCTCCTTCATACTTGCTTTGGCATCCTCCACAATAGCATCCAAGGGCAAGGTAACCGGATCAAGTATCATACCACTTTCGGCCCGTTTTACCTTGCGCACCTTCATGGCTTGTTGGGCTATGGACATGTTTTTATGCAAAACGCCAATTCCCCCTTCCCGCGCCATGGCAATGGCCATTCTTGACTCGGTAACGGTATCCATAGCGGCCGAAATAATAGGGACGTTTATGGTAATGTTACGCGTAAATTTTGTTTGAATGTTGACCTCCCTGGGGAGTACTTCTGAAAAAGCTGGCACAAGAAGGACATCGTCATAAGTAAGTCCTTCGCCCAGAATTTTATTTTGGTGAGCTTCCATTGCAATTACGGATTAATTGCGTGCAAATATAGGCTTTTTAAATAAAGCTAGTTCAAAACAACTGAGCTGCTTGCTATACCAGAAAAAAATCCCAATTTCCGTAGGCACCTAACACTTTATTATTTTACTCAACAGAATGGAACTTTTCCAGCTAAGACAACCAATTTCCAAGAACAAAAGCCTTAATCGTATTCCTAAAGCAAATGCTAATTAATTAAGCGAATTCCGGATTAACTACTTGCTTTATAGTCTTAGCTGCAAGGTGGTATAAAACGTCCTAGGTTCTGCAGGAATAATACCCGGTCCCGGATATCCTGTGGCCCTCCGTGTAAAATAGGAATTGTCCAACAGGTTGTTGATGCCCGCTTCCAGCTTTAGTTTTTTCCAAGCATAGGAAAACGACACATCCATAACATCATAGCTGGGTATACTCCCTATTATTCCCGCATTTCTAGCATCTTGAAATAGTGCGGGTGCGTTGGTCGCATCCGTAAATTGTTCCGCTATGTAGGTGTATTGTAGGCTTCCCAAAAAGTTGCCATACCCAAAATTAAGACCTGTTTTAATGTTGATTTCCGGTATGAACTCTACTTTGTTGCCTTCTACATTATTGAACTCAGAATCGGTATACTCAGAACCTGTTAGGGCAAGGTTGGCATAATAATTTAACTTCAATTTCCCGTTCCCGGGAGCTAAAACCGACTTTAAATTGACATCCGCGAAAGTTTCCACTCCATAGATGAATGCGGTTCCTATGTTGCTTCTCAATGTTCCCACGCCGTCCTCTGGATCCACGATCTCCCCTATTCTATTATCATATAAAAGTCCAAATGCACTCAGATCATAGGTAAGGACATCTTTCAATTTTCCCCGAATACCAAAATCAGCGGTAAAACCCGTTTCATCCATTATATTTTCATCAATCCGGTTGGACGGGTTAATAATACGGATATCATTAAAAGTTACTGATCTGTAGTTTTCGGAAAAGTTGGCATATACCTCCAGCGCAGCACTGGGCTTATACGAGGTTCCCAATCCGAAAATAAAAAAATTGCGTTCCAAGGTCCTACTATCGGGAACTTCCCGGTTGAGCAAGGGATTTCCGGCCAAGTCCAATACCACTTCCCTAAAGATCCCGTCACTTTCGGTTTTAATGTATTCAAAACGAAAGCCTGGGGTAACCGACCATTGGTCACTTAGGTTAAAAATGTTCTCTCCAAAAACGGCCACATTTAAATTGGGAAAATCAAATTCCGCTTGCGGAACAAAATCAGGAAATTCTTCCGTTCTAAAACTAAAATCAGCATTTAGACCATTGCTACCCGGACCTTGATCTTGGGAATTGTCGCTGCTGTACACCTTGGACCCAATTAAAAAAACTGATTTTTTTGTCCCAATAGTATAGCGTTTCAACAAACGGGTCTCCACACTCCAATTATTGAACTGATCCACTAAAAGTTCCCTCGGCTGATCCAATTCGTCTACCATGCCCACCCTATTGGTCCTCAACCCCAGCGCACTTCTGCCCGCATTTAGCGTATTGGCAGTAAGGCTAAAATCCGTTGAAGGGGAAAATTGGTGTTCCAATTGAAAGGCATACAATTTCCAGTCCACATCAAACCAATTCCGTTCCCTGATTGAGAAGGTAGGGTCTTCATTAAATTGCAGATCGGTAAGTCCACCCGCTTGTTGCGAAAGGTAGTTGAACAAGGTAATTTCAAAGGTGAGTTTGGTCTTATCGGACAGTTTATAATTAAAGCTGCCAAAGTAGTTTCTATTGGTAAAGTCTGAATTTGGCCTAAAACTGCTTCCTTCTTTATAATTAAAATAGGTATAATAACTAAAGTTCCCTACGGTTCCGGAAAGGCTGTTAAAACTGGTTTGTAATCCAAACGAACCTAAGGACTGTCTAGAGATCCACTCGATTTCTTTGTTGGGGTTGGGTTGCTTAAATTTAAAATTAACCAAACCGCCAAACTGTGGGCCATACTGTAAAGAAGCGGCACCACGTACCACTTGGATTTGCGAAAGCGCCTCTGCCGGTGGGGTATAATAACTCTCCGGATACCCCAAAGGATCCGCACTAATATCGTAGCCGTTTTGCCTAATGGTAAAATTTGCACTTCGGTTGGGGTCCAATCCCCTACCCCCTATATTCAACTGCAAACCGGCATCCCCATTTTCATAAATGTTCAACCCTACTACCTGGCTGTACAGTTGCCTTGGTTGGTTCGCCGCCAAATTTCCGGTAATATTGTCCACAAGGACCACCTCACTTTTTTTGCCAGCGTAAATGGCGGTACCCTCAACGGCCTTTAATTTTTGGAGCGCAAAAATCCTTTCCCGCTTTTGGGTCAACACCACCTCTGATAGTTCTTGGGCCTGTAGCCGTTTTAGCGGTATTTCTAAACTGCTGTTTTCCGTTAAGCCAATGGTTTTTTCGAACACATCATATTCAAAGGCAAAAGCGACAATATCATAGGTGCCACTGGACAGGCCTCCAAAACTAAATCCCCCGGAAGCATCAGTTACCATTAACTGCTGTGTTTGTTTTAGGTACACCTCCACATCGGGTAGCGGCTTGCCATTTTCATCGGTTACTTTTCCACTTATGGTCCATTGTGCCAAGCCCGAAAAGCCCCAAAAAATAAAAACTATACTACTAAATACCTTTAATTTCATCTTCAAATGGTAATATCCAATTTTTGTGTCCAAACGATTCTTTTTCTTTTACCAAATCAACCTTAGGGTCTATATAAGGTTGGCTAAGCCTTCCGTTTAAAGTGACATAACTTTCTACGTAGATGGCAATGTTTTGATGCCCTTGGCTTTCAAAATGTTTTTTTAAATAGTGGGCATACTCTAATATAAAATCCGGTTGAAAGCTCATTTGTTTTTCCTGAAAAGGCGTCAGAAAATGGGTATTATCGACATAAAACCATTTTCCACTTACCGTATCCATAATTTTAAACTGGGCGTAGCCCGATTTTTCCATGAGCATCACCCGCCACGAAAACCGATACCCCTCCTCTGTCCAAAACAACTCGCCGGGATAGGTAAGGTAGCGCCATGGCAGTAGTAATTGCAGCGCAAAAAATAGACTAATCGCCCCATACTTAAGCATATTGGGGAAGCTAGGTTTCTCTGTAAACGTCGCTTTGGTATCAAAAATCGATTTGTTTATTCTGAATATTCTGGATAGGAGTGCAAGTATTTTATGATGAAAACCGGCATCAAAAAATATCAGCGTGGCAATGATCATAATGTAGGGAAACATTCCAATATTGAACAAAACCCTGGTCATCATATGAAAGACTACGACAAAGAAAAAAGCGGCCCACCGTGTTCGCTTGTACAGCAATAGAAAGGGAATCGTTAAATCATATAGCGCACCAAACCAGCTAAACGCATAATGCACCCACGTTTTGTCCATAAGGGTACCAATAAGGGGTATGTCCGTTTTGGAAGCTAGCCAGATCTTCAAGGGCATGGCCTCCAAAAGCCAATCTGAATTGAGTTTGGCCAAACCTGCATAGACATAAACGACGGCCAAAAGCAACTTTAGGACATCGATATTCCATTTAGGAACGTATTGAAACCGTTGGGATGCATCGTATTTGGCATCAAGCGAAAAATAGGCATTTGCAGGTATAAACAGCATCAAAAAAGAAACCACACTTACAAAATAATAGTGGTTCAAATAGGTGGTCTTATCCATCAATTCGATATAGGTGAAGGACAGAAAAAAAACAAGCATCGCTACCCTATACTTAAATCCAAGTGTTATCAAAATTGCAGAGAGGCCACAAATGATAAATAATCCATAGGTCCAAACGCCCATGGGTTTTATCCATTCGAAGCCATAGAACGAAAAATGGAACTTTGGGGTGATGTATAGTTTTTCTATCCAACCATAGGACCAAAACCGAACAATACTCAAAAGCATTAAAATCCCAAATAAAATCCGAAAGACCGCCAATGGGGCGGCCTCTGCTGGTTCTTGGGAAAAAAGTTTTATTCTATGCATGTACGTTAATCACCATCGGCATCCACAAAATCCACATCAATACTTAACAAGGAAAACATATCTGTTTTAAGCAACGGAACTAGGCGTTGTACCTCATCATACGCCATTATCATCACTATAGGGGGATCGTTATTTTCTATCTCACTGCTAAAAGAATCCAAAGATGCAACTGCCGTTCGCGCCGCACTGAATTGGCTGTTGATTCGTTCCACCAATTCGTTTCCAGAGGTGATGGTCCGCAAATAATCATCAAAGCCTACACCATTTGCACCTCCGTTAAAAAAATCTTGCACCGCGTCCAATCCTTCTAAAAACAACGCGTTGCTCAATCCCTCTTGGTAACGTGCCTCAATGGTATTTGGCGCAACTTCGCCTGTAAAAACCCCGGCAGGAATACCCATTTTACCTGCCCTAAGAAAGCGTTCGTAATAAAAAACGAAATCATTGGCAAAAAGATCTACCGACGCGGTGGCCGATGATCCATCACTGGCTACAAAGCTATCCCTAAAACTGGATTCCCAAGTGGCTAAAACCGCTCTTACCCGTGTTCCGATATCCGCAATGACATCATTAGTATAGGCAAGGTTACTTCCACCAGTACCGGCATCGGTAAATACCGCCAAATTATCCTCCCTGCCGTTAAAAAGATAATCCAAGGCAGGAAATCCCTTTGTATCCCTAGTAGCAGGAAGGTCAAAATTATACGTGCCGCTAACGATCTGATTGTTGATTATGATGGTATCCGCAGGATAGGTATTGACATTTAATCGAAGTCCGTCCGTTTCCGCCGGACCGATCTCAAACATGGAAATGCGCTGCCAGCTTCTATAGGCCGTTTCCCAAGCTGTCCTTACCGCGCTAAGGTTTTCGGCTGTTGGTTCCGTACTGAAATTTCCAAAATTGGTTTCCAGTGTGGAAAAGTCGGCGACAAAGTTTTGGTACGAGGGAATGATAATATTATCCGCCCAATTGGCCAGTAATAAGGCCCTGTCAAATACAACTGGGGCCACGTCGTCCTCCATACCCCCATCGGTCTCTCCACCATCCGACGAACAAGACCAAATTATGGCGGCCATAAGTGCGGATAAAAACCAAAACTTTTTCATTCCGTTATTTTTATTTATTCTAAATTAAAAGGCCAAATATAGAAAAAAGAGCGGCTTCTTAAGTGTAAACCACCCTTCTTTTTTTAACATTAATACCTAATTTAGTTCGTATTGTTCCCTGCTTCTTCTACAGTAAAATCGAACCTTGTGGCAATGGCCTCGGAAACCGCATCTAAAGTTTCAGGGGTAATATCCCAAACCCCATTGGGACCATCGCTTAACAATTGGCCTATAAAATCCAAAGTTTCCGTCCTGCTGAAATATGGCGTGGGTGCTTCCATGGCGGAATTCCTGGTAAATTGTAGGCTATAGATAAAACCGTAACCTTCGGAAAAATCGTGAAAAGCAGCTCCAAAATCCGGAGTGGGAGCGGTAATTGCTACCTTGGTCTGTTGCAAATAAAACACGGCCCTTATGGCTATGACCTCAGAAATCAAATCCCTTAGGATAGCGGCTTGCCTGTCCCTTTCTTCATAGTCCAAATTTACGATTGCGGTCCTCCCTGCCCTGTAGGCAAAAAAGATTTCCTCGTCAATGCTCCCAAAATCCATAGCATCGTCCTGCACGCGTCCAATATATTTGCTTAAGAAAGAGTCGTCCATACCAATTGTAGGTAAGGGGTTTGTCAAATCTGCCGCGGTACCATGGGCATAGCCGTAGGCCTCATCCCAATCGTGCTCCATATCCGTATAATTTCTATCGGCAACCAAAGTACCGTTGTCATTACCGTCCCTGTTGGCATCCAAGAAGGCCGCACTTAGGTAATTGTTCATAATCTGGTCACCCATAAGGGCACCTATTAATGATTTGGTCACCAATTGATTCATTTCAAGTCCGTTACCATCTACATATCGGGTAGCCGTTCCATCCGCAATCTGACCAGGTTGCCCGGGGGCAGCGACCATATTCCAAGCTGGAAACACCTCTTCTACCTGAATTTGGAACCACTCGTTAAAATCTGCCCTAGTTAAAGCGGAACCCGTTGCATTACCGGTAAAAAAATCAAAAGAGGCAGCCACCTTACTGCCAATGTTCTTATCGCTTGCGCTTAACTCCGCATCATCAAAGTCTGCCCTACCTTCTTCATGGAAAAAACGATTTTCCAGGTCTAGTAAAGAAGTCGTTGGGTCAAGCATTTTGGCTATCAATTCTTCAGCCATCAAAATCCGGGTCGTCTGCCCACTAAAGCTTATGGAAGTTTCATTAGAACGCTCAAAACTGTAGGTATCTGGAATGGAAAGTCCGGTGGTGCAAGGCGAACAAGCTGTCCCCCCACAGTCAACGCCTTCTTCATCACCATTAAGCACACCATCGGTGCAGGTAGCCGTCATCTCCAGAGGCATGTTGTCGTCATCCGATCCGCAAGAAAAGAAAATGCCTATTGCCGTCAGAAGCATTGTAATGGTTATTTTTTTCATTAATAAATTTATTTAGACTGATTATGAATAGTTAGGACGCGACAAATATATTATGCCAAAAAACAATCACAAAGTTTATTTAGACTTATTTTAAATAGACGACGATATTTAACATTTAGGTAATGATTTCTGTTTTCTTGTAACCGTTTTATATCCAAATTTGATAGTTGCATCCATAAAATAATGTATTCATCGTAGCCATGTAGAAGTGTACATTGTTTAGCGTATTTTTATCGTTCTAAAGAGCATTTTAGTTTAGGAACGATTGTTGTAGCAACTAAAAAGAAATTGGGTAAGTTTTTTGGATAACTGCGACTATTCAACCCATAGGAAACAAAATACCTTAGTATAACTGTATAGAAAATGAAAATAAACCTATTGAGACTAAACGTATTACTTGTGCTGTTCTTAGCTTCTTCTGCCACAGCCCAAAAGAGTCATTATAATATAAAAAAGGGCTACGCGGCTGAAGGTTATGATGTTGTTGCTTATTTTGATGATAGCCCTAAGGAAGGTGACGCACGGTTTAGCGCGGAACATGATGGTGTAACTTTTAAGTTTTCCACTAAAGAAAATCTTGATAAATTCAATGCTTCCCCAGAAAGTTATATTCCGCAATACGGTGGTTATTGTGCTTATGCTATTGGAACATCAGGAAAAAAAGTATCTGTTAATCCGGAAACTTTTGAAATACGGGATGGTAAGTTGTATTTGTTCTACAATTCTGGAAAAAACAACACCTTGGAGTTTTGGTTGCGTGATTCCCCAGAGACTTTGATTCCTAAAGCCAACCTTAATTGGATAAGGATTACACAGATCAAATAAGCGTTACATAGCATGCTCATTACGGAACACAGACATCACCCATTTAAGATTGCTAGCTCTGGCTTTATGATAAGCTTGCTGGGGGCTTTGCCCTTGGGGACCTTAAATCTGACCGCTTTTGAAATAGCGGCTACGGATAGTCCGTTCAGTGCATTTTTGTTTGCCATTGGGGTTGTTTTTATAGAATTGCTGGTGGTGGGCTTAATGTTGGTTACCGCCAACAGAATCACGGTAAAGCAAAGCGTTATAAAATACATTATCCCCATAGGGGTATGTTTCTTGATTTACCTTGCCTTTTCCAACTTTTATCAATTTGGTGGCTCGGGAAGCCTGTCCGCTAACGCTAAAATGTTTCAAGGGATACAATCACCATTGGTATTGGGCCTTCTGTTAAGCGCTTTGAACCCCCTCCAATTTCCGTATTGGTTTGGTTGGAACAGCGTAATGGTGCAACGAAAAAAATTAGATGGAACCCCACAAACACAAATTCCATATATCCTTGGCATTGGGACCGGGACCTTGGGTGCTTTGCTGTGTTTTATTTTTTTAGGTTCCTATATTAGCGAACACATAACCATATACGAGGGTATTCTTTCCTTAGTTTTAGGATTGGTTTACCTTGCATTTTCAATTTATCTGATATTTGTCTTTTTTAAGAAATATCTAACCACAACAACATAAAATGATTCAACAATCCGTTCAAACATTAGAACAATTAAAGCATGTTCTAACCCAGCTTCCCCAAGGTGTCTATAGCGAACCCTGCGAAGTGCTTTCCGGCTCTTCCATTGGCCAGCACACCAGACATGTCATTGAGCTTTTTCAGTGTGTATTAAATAGTTACGATAGCACTACCCTTTGTTACGATCATAGGGATAGGGACAAAACTATAGAAACCGATCTTGGGACTGCTTTGGAGGCCATTACGGCCATCCAAAATAATTTGGACAAACCCAATAAACCGATTACCATAGTACAACAGTTTTCGGGTGATGAAGTATCTGTAGCCAGCAACTACCATAGGGAGGTTATGTACAACCTAGAACATACCATTCACCATAAAGCCCTTATAAAAGTAGGCATCCGCTCGTTTTGCGATATGGAATTGCCAGAAGGTTTTGGCGTTGCACCATCTACTATAGCCTTTCAGAAAGCATGTGCACAGTAAGTTTCATAGCATCTAAGGGCAAGGTCTTTCTGACGTCCAATCGTGATGAGCACGAGTCCAGACCCAGTGCTTTTGCCCCCGTGGAATCCTATATCAACGATGTAAAAGTCGTTTATCCAAAGGACCCAAAGGCGGGAGGTACTTGGTTTGCCGTAAACGAGTTTGGAACGGTTACCGTACTGTTGAACGGGGCCTTTGACTATCATAAGTCCACTGGAAATTACAGAAAAAGTCGTGGTCTTATCGTATTGGATGTTATTGGTAGTAAAACGCCCTTGGAGGATATCAAAACCATAAACCTAAATCAAATTGAACCTTTTACTTTGGTGTTGTTTGTTGATGGGACGCTTTTTGAATTGCGTTGGGATGGCCAAGAAAAGTATTTGAAGCAATTGGCCACGGACACCCCTTACATTTGGTCGTCCGCTACGCTTTATACCAAGGAAGTAATGCAAGAACGGGAAAATGCCTTTACCCGTTTTTTAGACACTAAACCGCTTCCAACGGGAGACGCTATCATCGCTTTCCATTCCAATAAAACGGAAGATCAAGAAAATGGTTTTATCATTGATCGTGGAACGGGCTTAAAAACCTTTAGCGTTACACAGGCTTTATTGGATGAAACCGGGATTTCACTCTGCCATCAAGACCTGCTTAACGGAACACGTACTGAAAACCATTTAGGTATACATGCCAAACTTTGCTCGCCTTCATGAATTTCTTAAAATTAAAACTGTACCGAATTTTCCATTGGGAGTATTGGCCTTTTGAGGTGATCTACTATCCCATTTTTCCGGTGTGGTTCTTTTTTGCGGTTCGCGCCAAGTCCTTTTTCTTTTTTAATGCGGCAAACCCTTCGATAAAAAATGGGGGTATGGCCATGGAATCCAAAATGGATATTTATGATATGATACCCAAAAAGGTGATTCCAAAAACCTTGTTGGTTACCAAGGGGACTCCCTTAAGCAAAATAAAGGACAGCATTGCTTCCATGCAACTTTCTTTCCCCATCATTGCCAAGCCGGATATTGGAATGAAAGCCCTAGGGGTCGAAAAAATTGAGGACGAGGCCCAATTGGGTTCCTACGCCAAGCGGATACATCATGATTTTTTAGTACAGGAATTGATTACCTATCCCAAGGAAATTGGCATTTTCTACGTCCGGTTCCCGCACGAACCCAAAGGACGGATTACCGGTATTGTTTCCAAAGAATTTTTAAGTGTTACCGGTGATGGCCAACATACCATTAAACAGTTGATCGTAAAAAACCCAAGAAGCCATTTTCAATTAAAACAACTCAAAAAAAAGTATGGCAATCGTTTGGAAACGGTCTTGGGAGAAGGCGAGGAATTTATTCTGGTACCTTATGGAAGCCATACCCGCGGTGCTAAATTTATTGATGACTCCGGTAAAATAAGCCCCAAGTTGACCCAACTTATTGATGATATCTGCCTAAAGCTTCCCGATTTCCATTACGGTCGCTTGGATATTAAGCATAGTTCTTTTGAGGAGCTGGAGAACGGCAATGGCTTTAGTATTATAGAAATTAACGGAGCCGGTAGCGAACCTACCCATATTTACGACCCAAAACATTCCATCTTCTTTGCTTGGAAAGAAATCATTAGGCATTGGAACATGCTTTTTCAAATAAGCCGAATCAATAAGGAAAAAGGATTCCCCTACTTAAGTTATAGTGCCGGAAGGACCATGTTGCGGGAGAATAGTATCTTAGAAAAACATCTAAAACTTATTTAAATGAAACTACAGTATTTAGGATTATTGGCCATTTTACTTGTTGCGCCGTTACAAGCCCAAGATACCGATCTGCCAACGGCAAGTACCAGTTATTTAGGAGCTTCATTCCAAGTATATCCCGCGGGATTTATACCTACGGTCAATTATGAAAACTTCCTTTCGGAAAAGGCCTCACTGGTTTTTAGGTTAGGTGCCAATATTACGGACAGACAAGACTTTAGCGATGTGAACGAAACCGAGGAAGGTTCGGGTTTTGGTGGATCCGTGGGGTATAGAAAACATTGGCATGGAGCCAAGGGCAGTTGGATCGTTGGATTAAACACCGATCTATGGAGTTTGGAAATCGATTGGACAGATCCAGACAATATTGGCGCAACCTCTGGAACAACTGATATTGTCGTGTTACAACCTTGGCTTGAAGGTGGTCATTTTTTCAAATTCAATGATGGTGGTTCCCAATTGGGTATTACCGCCGGTTTTGGTAGGGAATTCAACATTGTAACCAATGGAGATGAAGTAGCCCAAGGTTTTATTGGGACCATTAGCTTACAATATCATTTTAGGGTATCTAAATAAGTCTTTTGGTGCAATTTCATGTGCAGCTAAAACATATTTGCCTTGCCATCTTTTTGATAGGAAACATGGCCTATGGCCAAACACCGCAGGTAAGTTTTAGTAAGGATGCGTTCCAACTGGAGCCTTACCGTTCTTTTAAAGCCAATAAAAGCTATCCCCAAGAAATGGAGCAGCAAGTGCTCACCGCATTAGCCTACTATCCGGAACTTAAGGATACCAAAATTATATTCCGGTTTAAGAAAAGGAACACCCCATTGACTTCAAGACCGCGTTTTTTCCATGTATTCAAAGGAAAGAAGAACCGTGCTTATGTGATTACCATCAGTACCAAAACCAAAGACGCTTTTGCCCCAATACTCTTCCATAACCTGCCATACAACGCCCAAATAGGGGTTTTGGCGCATGAAATTGGCCATATTGTTACCTATAAGAAAAAATCCAGCTTTCAAATTTTAGGCATTGCCTTTAAACTGCTCAATGCAAAATTTGTGGATCGCTTCGAATATGATACGGACCTCACCGCCATTGCACATGGTATGGGCCATCAACTATACGATTGGAGTGTGTACGTACGCAAGGCCCTAAATATTGTGGAGTGGAACGGTATTACCAATAGCGGTCAGGAGCGGTACATGAATCCCACCACCATCCAAGGATATATGCAGTCTTCGGGGATTTATCCTTAGTGGTATGCGGAGAAAAGTTCCGTGGCCTTGTTATAGGCAGCCTCAAAAACCATAGCATTTACATGGGTATTGGCCTTTTTAGATGTAAAATAAGACAACATTTTCTCGGTAGGCATATTCCCGGTAAGCTCGTCTTTGGCCATAGGGCAGCCTCCAAAACCTTGAACGGCCCCGTCAAACCTTTTGCAACCCGCTTGGTAGGCTGCATCCACTTTTTCGTGCCATTTGGTAGGTGTTGTATGCAAATGCGCCCCAAATTCGATGTGGGAATATTTTGGTATCAAATTGGAAAACAAATAGGTAATGTTTTCCGATGTGGACGTCCCCACGGTGTCGGATAGCGAGATGATCTTGACGCCCATGTCCGATAAACGCTCGGTCCACTCCCCTACCACTTCTACACTCCAAGGGTCCCCATACGGATTTCCAAATCCCATGGAAATATAGGTTACCACTTCTTTTCCGGCAGAATTGGCCAAAGCCAAGATTTCTTCTAAGGTCTCAACGGACTGTGCTATGGTCTTATGGGTATTTCGCATCTGAAAGTTTTCCGATATGGAAAACGGATAGCCCAAATACCGAATCGGTCCGTGTTCACAAGCGGCTACCGCACCACTTACATTCGCCACTATAGCCAACAACTTACTTTGGGTTTTAGAGAGGTCCAATTGGTCTAAAACAGCAGCCGTATCCACCATTTGCGGAATGGCTTTGGGCGACACAAAACTTCCAAAATCGATGGTGTCAAAACCACACCCCAACAAGGATTGAATGTATTTTACCTTTAGTTCCGTTGGAATAAAGGCTTTGATGCCTTGCATGGCATCCCTTGGACATTCTATTATTTTAATGGTATCAACTGCCATAGGCTAAAAATACAAAGTAGTTGGCAGTTAACACATACTTACGGAATAGCATATGGATGATTCCCTACTATTTTAAGAAATCGCCGTCTGGTCCTTATACTGAAGAAAAAAGCAAGTAAACCGCAATGGTCACAAAAACGACGATTTGCATCCATTTTAAAAACAGGCCCGCTTTGGGGTTCTTGCGCAGGTAACTGGAAATGTACCCCGCCATGAGTGCAAAAGTCCCAAAAACAAGCGATGACACCCCAATGAAGACAAATCCTAAAATATAAAACTGCACGGGTGTTGAAAGTGTATTGCTAAACAAAAAACCTGGAAAAAAAGCCAAAAAGAAAATGGTCACCTTAGGGTTGAGCACGTTCATTAAAAAACCCGTTTTAAACAATTTAAGTATACTTTCTTTTTTGCGATTACTTTTACCGATATCGATGTTTCCATCGCTCTTTAAAACCTTGTATGACAAAAACAATAAATACGCCGCCCCAAATAGTTTTACACCAAAGAAAATAGTTTCGTTTTCTTTGATAAGTGCAGAAACGCCCAAGGCCAACAGTGTGGTGTGGACCAAACAACCCACCATAAGTCCTGCAACAGTAGCCAACCCATATTTTACCCCATGGGTGAGGCTTTGCACCAAGACAAAAATATTATCAGGTCCGGGGGACACACCCAATACGGCCGTTGCGAGGATAAAACCACCAAGGATTTCATTGTCCATAGGAATTTGATTTTCAATTTTTAGCCGTTCAGAATCGATTGCTTGTTAGAACTTGCATTGGTCAATAAAACCTCATCAAACCATTTAAAAATAGTGTATTTGAATTTATGAGCTTGGAACTCCTCAACTTTTACTTTCAACATCATATCAATTTTGAACCCATCCTTTACTTTTACTAAAAGCTAAAAAATCTGCAACAAATCTAAAGTAGTGGGCAAGAATTTTTATCTTAATAACCCTATTACACAGTTACACTTAAAGCATAACCATGAAGAATATTATCTTATCAATAGTTGTTCTACTACCTTTCTTGTTAAATGCCCAAAAGGATGTGTATACCTTAAATTCATATTTAAATGAAGGGATAAAAGCGCCCAATACCCATCATTTAGGTGATGCTTGGCTAAGTTTTTTAGTAAAAGCGGATGATGCTTTCAACCAGAATATAACACAGGTAACCTTTAGCGCTAACGCAACATTAGATTGGCATAAACATGTTACCAATCAGGTATTAATTGTTATGGATGGTGCTGGATACTATCAAGAACGGGGTAAAGAACCTATACTTCTTAAAAAAGGTGATATCATTAATTGTGCAAAAGACACGGAACATTGGCACAGCTCATCGGCTGAGAGTCATGTTTCGTACATCGCCATCTATGGGAAAGAGCCAACGGTATGGACCGAAAAGTTAAGCCGGAAATACTACAATAACGTAGCGAAAAAACTAAAGGAAAATTAGGGAGTCCTGAAAGGTAGTTTTTGTATCTTCCAAAAAAATCATCATGAAAACCAGCCTTATCCGGTCCGCACCTATTTTTGCGTTAACAATTTTCTTAAGCTTCGGGTTTATGACCGCTAAAAACAACGACTCCAAAGAGACCCTTTCTAAAAAATCCGTAGTAGCCAAAGACAGCGTACTGCGGCATGTGGTCCTTTTTAAGTTCAAAGAAGAAACTACCGAACAGCAATTAAAAACCATCACCGATGCTTTTAGTGCTTTACCCTCCAAAATAAAGGAAATCAAAGATTACGAATGGGGACTTAACAACAGTCCGGAAGGCCTTAACAAAGACCTTACCCATTGCTTTTTAGTGACATTTGGTAGTGAAGCGGATCGCGAAGTGTATTTACCCCACCCAGACCATATGGCCTTTATAGATTTGGCTTCGCCTTTTATCGCCGATGTTTTAGTGGTCGATTTTTGGGCAGACTAAGGGTTACCAAGTATAGGAAGGCGGTTGAATTCCGTTCATCCTAAGATATAAATTGGCTTTGGCCCTATGATTGGTCATATGGTCCTGCACATAGAACAAAGCAAAGGCCCTACTAACAATGTTACCGCTATGGTACATGGTACAAGTTTCCTGTAATTGTGTTTCTTCAAGGGTTCGTATGATTTTGGTGGTATAATCAAAACCCTCTTCCAACAAGGTTAAAATTTCAGGTTTGGTCATTGTTGAAGCATCCGGAGTGTTGGGTGTGACCTCCATTCCTTCTACATAGCGTTTGGTCAACAATTCTATGGTATAGCCTATATGGACCAGCTGCTCCGCAAAAGATTTACTTTCTGGAGTGGGTTTATAGGAATACAAGGATTCCGGCATAGCACGGGCCACTTCCAGGCAATGCGCTTTGGCCTCCAACCAAACAGGCAAGTACATTTTACCAAATTCCGTTTTAGTTGGATTTTCAGATTGCCCTTTGGTAACCGAGCATGCCAAAAAGGCCAGTAAAAGAAATACACGTCTCATATCAAGAAAGGATTGGAATAAAATCAGTGTTTAAGGTACACTAATTTTTAAGATACTTTGTTTAGGAGACTAAAGCCCTTCGGCCAAAACTGCCTTATTGATTTCTTTCAATAAGGCGGGGCCTTCATAGACAAAGCCCGTATATAATTGAACCAAATCCGCACCTGCCCTTAATTTTTCCAAGGCATCCGACGCCGAATGTATCCCCCCAACGCCAATGATAGGAAAAGCTTTGTTGCTTTTCTCTGCCAAAAACCGAATGACTTCCGTACTTCGGTCCTTAAGGGGTTTGCCACTCAATCCGCCTTTTTCTTCGGCAAGGGTGAGGTGCGCTTTTAATCCCTTTCTGGCAATGGTGGTATTTGTAGCGATTACACCATCAATACCGGTATCGGCAACAATGTCAATAATATCCATTAGTTGCTCATCTGTAAGGTCCGGTGCAATCTTTAAAAGAATGGGTTTCTCTTTTAACCGTGATTTGCTGGCGTTCTTAGTGTTTGCCCGTTTTAATTTTTTAAGGATATTGGTCAAGGGTTTTTTATCTTGCAACTCCCGAAGCCCCGGTGTATTTGGAGAACTTACGTTCACCACAAAATAATCGACATGCTCATATAGGGCATCAAAACATATCAAATAATCTTTTACGGCATCTTCATTGGGCGTTACTTTGTTCTTTCCAATATTGCCACCTACCAAAACACGGTGTTCCTTCTTTAAACGCTCTACCGCATCAAAAACACCATTGTTGTTAAAACCCATGCGGTTAATAATCGCTTTGTCTTCCTTTAATCGAAAAAGACGTTTCTTGGGATTTCCGGCTTGTGGTTTTGGAGTAAGGGTACCGATCTCTACAAAACCAAATCCAAAATCAGCAAATTCATTGAACAACTTGGCATCCTTATCAAAACCGGCCGCCAAACCTATGGGATTTTTAAAGGGAATTCCAAACACTTCCCGTTCCAACTTTGGGTCCTCTAGGACGAACCATTTTTTAAATAACCCAGAAAGTCCCAATTTGGACAATACCCCAATCATGGAAAAGGAAAAGTAATGTGCAGTTTCCGCATCTAATAGGAAAAGCAAAGGGCGGATAACGTACTTATACATTAAGATTGAATTTTTGCAAAAATATAAACTCTCCAACCAGTTTGTTCCAAAAAAAGAGAATTATTCGTTGAGTGGGCGTCTGGCATAAATGGGTAGTCGCTGCGCGTAGTTGCATAGGGATACATAACGATTGTATTGTTCATTGGTAAAAGTGCCCAAAAGCTTTTGGTCCACCCGCATCATGTTAGCGTCCAAACTGTCCAGATAGGCTTTGTATGTATAGGACATTTGCATCAATTCCTCTACGGAACTTTCCTTGTGTTTTTTTAAAAGCTTGTCCAAACGCACCAAAAAAGGCTCGTTTCTAAAGGCGAGTTCCGCACTCCAGTTTTTTAGTTTTTGTTGTTGGTCCGGGCTTAATTCAAAATAATTTATAATAGTTTCGTTATCCTTTCCCCCAATGCCCAAATAACAGTGTTCTTGCGCTACACAAAAAACGCCATAGCACAGAAGTATGAAAAAAAGTAGTTGTTTTTTCAAAATTGGTTTGGTTAAAACCGAAAAATAGTACTCCAACACCTATCCGTCTAAATAGTTAGGTCAAATAAGCGTTATTTTTGATGAAAAGCATTTTACATGGAAAAACTACTGCCCCGTTTTTTGGAATATGTTAAGATAGACACCCAGAGTGACCCTAAGTCCAAAACTACACCCAGTACCAAAAAGCAATGGGATTTGGCTAAAAAACTGGTCCATGAGTTGCATAAGATTGGCCTGCAGGATGTTGCTATAGACGAACATGCCTATATTATGGCAACACTCCCCAGCAATCTGGATAAGAAAGTGCCTACCATAGGTTTTATAGCACACTTTGATACAACACCGGACTTTACCGCTGTTGGCGTTAGACCCAAGCTTATCGAGAATTATGATGGCGGGGATATCGTGCTAAATACTGCCAAAAACATTGTACTCTCCCCAAACTATTTTGAGGAATTGGCCCAATACAAAGGCCAAACCCTAATTACAACGGACGGCACCACTTTATTGGGTGCGGACGACAAAGCTGGGGTTGCAGAAATTATTACAGCCATGGAATACTTGGTAGACCATCCGGAAATACCCCATGGAAAAATTAGGATCGCCTTTACCCCGGATGAAGAAATTGGCCGTGGGGCGCATAAGTTTGATGTTGCCAAGTTTGGAGCGGAATGGGCCTATACCATGGATGG
>CALEYA010000079.1 GCA_937926215.1 uncultured Croceitalea sp.
ACCTGCACATTGTTCTATAGAGGGCCAACCTTTAAAAGTTTGTGTTACGCCATCTTCTGTTACCTGCACATCAATAGCGGCCTCAATATGAATATCTATAAGACGTTTAAGATCATCAAAATCCTGCTGTTGCCCCGTTGCCTTCCAATGCATTAGTATGGAATAGTACGCCTTACTTGCCAAATAAGCACTTTGAAAACCTGTTCCCTTTCGTTTAGTTGATGGCGATACGATAGTATCCGGTACCGTCAATCCCAAATTAGGATTTATATTTGGGTCAGAATCATTAAAAAACCCTGTCCGTTCCTGTTGCCATAGGGCTTCCAGCTGCGCATTGGTCAACTGCGCGTTTACAGTCATACCAATACATATAAAGATTATAAAGATCAGATTCCTCATGGTATCTCGATTATAGAAAAGTTAGTAAAATAAAAATCATCATCGGCGGTTACATCCCAGCTGGGAACTATCCAAATTGTAGGTTGTAACAAACCCGTAGTAAACGTAAAGGAAGCTCTCTCCCAATTACCAGTAGCGGCATTTGTGATTGTGTGAAATTCTTGAGTTCCATTATTCAAAATACGGACTCTTAAGCCTTGTCCATTGGTGTCACCAGAAACCCGCCGGTAGTCAAACGAAAGCTCATATAATTGACCTACAGTAAAAGATATCCCAGCGGATACTAAATCTAATTCCAAACGACCATAGTCACCTAAATCATTTTTATTTATTCGAATAGAAGTTGATATTGCACTCCCTGCTGGTGTTTCGGTGGTAATGCTCAGATTCTTCGTTGGGTCGTTCTGAGTTTCCCTACTCCAACTACCATAGGTATTATTTGGGTTTCCCGCATTCACTGCCGAAGCCTCTAGGTAGATGTTTTCAGGAATAGGGGCCGTATAGGGCAAAAGGGCATCACTACTCGCAAAGTAGGTGTTTGAAGCCGTCTTCCTTAGATAGATATAATGGTCCAGCCCTGTGATAGAAACACCATCTGCCTCCTGGGTCAAAGCAGAATTTATGGTAATCCCATTGATCGCCTGTATCGAAATTGTTGCTTGCGGGTGCGCGGTTCTAAAAACCCAAGCATCATTAATGCTTCCGGTATCTGTATCAATTATAAAAACAATCTCATCGTCTTCTGTTGCGCTGTTAACAGTGTTAATAACGGGCCGTCCTATATCGGACCCACTTAAAACGCTCTTTCTAACTACCCCCAAATAATCACCGGAACCTTCATAGATTCTAGTTACGGGGGATTTATTAGCATTTGCGATTCTATTTAAATCGTCATTAGACAATGAATTCTGGGCTTGTATGGAAAAACCGAGTAATCCAACAACTACATATAACAAATTTCTCATTTCACTAATTGTTATATGTTATTGTAATTGACGGTGCGCTACCAGAGCCATTGGCGGAATAAGGAAACCGTCTTCCTGTTCCGCTAACATGGGAAATGATAACCCCTAAATTGTCTGTGCTAGAATACCCTCCACGATCTTTCCACTCCTGGACTATGGTAGAAATATCCACACTATCATAACTAACCCCCGCACTCCAAGCTTCCACATTATTCCAAGCCACGCTGCTCGCGGTAGTTGTTCGGTTAGAAATGTTTCCATTGCTTACAACTGGGGTGGCCGCATTTCCATTTTCAGCTTCAACCTTAACACTTACATTGTTACCAACGCTGGTAATGGATTGGAATGTAACCACTGCATTTTCTATTGTAGCATCTTGGGGTATATTTAAGTTTTCAAAAACCAGTAAAATAATATTATCCGTTTGGAAATTCAAATCGCCTGAGTTAATGCTTACAGCACCAGTACTCGCAACCTCTTCTATATCATTTATTGTACTCGTTATAGTGTTGGTAACGGTAACACTTTGGACAGGTGGTTCCGGAGCAATATAGGGCAGCAAGTTATCACTACTCGCAAAATAGGTATTTGTATCTGTTTTTCTTAGATAAATATAATGGTCCACCCCAGAAATAGATACTCCGTCATAGTTTTCTGTTAATGTAGAACCTACTGTACCTGGGGCACCCCAAATATTGACTACGGCATTTGGATGTTCCGTCCTAAAAATCCAAACGTCATCTATGTCTCCCACATCATCGCCACCTCCCACAATAATATTAACCTCATCAGCAGTTTCAACATTATAGATAATTTTTCTACTAATGTCATCACCGCTTTCTACCTGCGTAGAAAAGGAGATTAACTGATTGCCATAGGTTGTGGGGTAAACTACGGGCGGTTTATTGGCATTTGCAATCCTATTTAAATCGTCCTGGGATAACCCACTACCAGAAGTTGATTTTGCAATATCTGCACCTGTGGGGGTGCCAAATACTTCAACTTCACCCGCATGCAAGGTTCCCTCTTTATGGATTAAGATATACCTTCCCGTTTTCTTTAAAGCTGCAAACTCTTGGATTGCGTCCGTATTTAAGGTAACCCCTAAGTCCGAATAGTTGCCTACATCGTTCCCACCAGTATTAGAAACCCCTACTCTGGCCCCTGCAAGACGTTCTGGACAACAACTAATGCGATTGCGCACTATAATTTTACTGATTTGATATTCCCCACCTAAATCAATACGCAACCACTGTGATGGCTTGTTTTCCGTGGTGGAAAAAGTACTAGGGTCACCGTCCACGGCATTAGCAGCGGGAAAAGACCCATCAAGATCGGTAGACTGCGTGGCAGACAACCCACTTATAAAATCTTGCCCATGTAGGTTGGTTACTACACAGCAAAACACAATAACAAAAGATAATAGTAGCGTTTTCTTCATTGGTTCTTAGTTTTTGATTGTTAGTAAAAATCGTCATGTCCACTAGAGACCAAACAACGATTTTCAAATGAGTTTCAGGTAAATTTAAGTTTAGGTATTTTTCTCTATATAAATGTATGCAAAAATAATTTGTTCCCCAACTGGAATAAAATAAAAAATCGATACTACTAGTTATTAAATTATTGATTAACAACTAAATATATAATTGCATCGTTAATACATGAAGAATATTTTTACCAAAATTTAACAATTTATCTATGCAATTATAAGAATCACCTATATTTTGTTTAATACCATTTTCTATATACTAAACAAAATTGTACATATAATACTTCGAAAGTAGTACGTAATACTATTGATTATGCGTAAATAATAAGTGTCAACTATTAAAGTAAAAACTATATAACGGTATGCTAAACCAAGGTTTGTAGCTGTTTTTAAAAGAATCAGACATTCCTAAGGCATAGCAATTCCCAAAAATTTGAATACAGACTTGGAATAGCTTCCTGGTTTTATTCGAGGAGCGGTGTTGCGGGCTTTTTAACAAAATTACTTCGCGCAATTTACGGGAAAGACCAAAAAAACGGACCAACCTTTTTGAGGTTGGCCCGTTTAGTTTGCTAATACAATTGTTCTTTCAATTCCAGCGAGCCGTGGTTTCCTCTGTGGAACCTACGGTCGCAAGATAGCGTTCGGCATCCAAAGCCGCCATACAACCCGTACCGGCCGCGGTAACCGCTTGTCGGTATTCCTTATCCTGTACATCGCCACTTGCAAATACGCCAGGTTTGTTTGTTTTTGTGGATTTCCCTTCGGTAATTACGTATCCGGTATCGTCCATGTCCAATTGTCCTTTAAATATATCGGTATTGGGTTTGTGGCCAATAGCGATGAAAAGTCCGGTAATCGCAATATCTTCTTTATCTCCGGTTTGGTTATTGACCATTCGTAAACCTTCAACAACCTGTTCCCCCAATACTTCATCTACCTCGGTATTGTAGCGCACCTCAATATTGTCCAAACTGTTCACTCGATGCTGCATGGCCTTTGAGGCCCGCATATGGTCCTTACGCACCAACATGGTCACCTTGCTACATATGTTTGCTAAATAGGACGCTTCTTCCGCTGCGGTGTCCCCAGCACCTACAATAGCCACATCTTGTCCTTTGTAGAAAAAACCATCACATACGGCGCAAGCGGAAACCCCACCACCACGTAGGCGTTGCTCACTAGGAATGTTTAGATATTTTGCGGACGCCCCTGTAGAGATGATTACGCTTTCCGCTTCTATAGTTTTGTTGTTATCAACGGTTACCTTGTGGATACCCCCAACCTCATCGCTAAAGTCTACAGCGGTTACCATACCAATGCGCACTTCCGTCCCAAAGCGTTCCGCTTGTTGCTGCAACTGCACCATCATGGTTGGACCATCGATCCCCTCTGGATAGCCGGGAAAGTTATCTACTTCCGTAGTAGTGGTTAGCTGCCCGCCGGGTTCCATCCCTGTGTACATTACCGGTTTTAAATCTGCCCTTGCTGCATAAATTGCCGCAGTATAACCCGCAGGGCCTGATCCTATAATCAATGTTTTGAGTCGTTCTATTTGTTCTGACATAATTGTATTGTTCACTGTATTGTGTAGCTACAAAAGTAGGTTTTTTAGCAGATTCCTTACAAAAAACTACAAGAGCTTATAAACAATCATTGCCCCACTTGAAGCACGCATAACGATTTGATTTTTAACCCTTAAAAGATATTCTTAGATATGAAATACACAGTCCATACGTTGCTAAAATGATTTCTTGGGGTCCATAAATGAGTGCGGAAATCACTCAATCTTTCATTAGTTCCAAAATCTCGATGGCGGCATCTGCTATTTTGGTTCCAGGTCCAAAAACACCAACGGCCCCGGCTTTATATAAATAGTCATAATCCTGTTTTGGAATCACGCCCCCTACGATGACCATAATGTCTTCCCTATTGTACTTTTTGAGTTCTTCAATAACTTTTGGTACCAAGGTTTTGTGTCCTGCAGCTAAAGACGACACCCCAAGAATATGGACGTCATTCTCTACTGCTTGCTTGGCAGCTTCCTCTGGGGTTTGGAACAAGGGACCGATATCCACATCAAAGCCAATATCCGCATAACCCGTTGCTACAACCTTAGCGCCACGGTCATGCCCGTCCTGACCCATTTTTGCAATCATGATACGGGGTCTCCTTCCCTCCTGCTCCGCAATCTCGTCGGACAGTCGTAAGGCTCTTTCAAATGAGGGGTCTTTCTTCACTTCTTTTGCGTATACTCCGGTAAAACTTTTTATGACCGCTTTGTGTCTGCCAAATGCCTTTTCCATAGCATCACTGATTTCTCCCAAAGTGGCCCTATTTCGAGCTGCTTTTACGGCCAAGTCCAGTAAATTGGCTCCTTTTCCTTCCAATTTTTCCGCTGCAGCCTGTGCTAAAGCTTCCAAACATAAAGTTACCGATTTTTCATCTCTATCCTTTCGTATCTGATCCAAACGTTCTACCTGCTGCTTTCTAACCGCATCATTGTCCACCTCAAGTATTTGTAGGTCATCCTCTTCTTCCAGACGGTATTTATTGACCCCAACGATAATATCTTGTCCGCTATCTATCCTCGCTTGCTTTCTTGCGGCGGCCTCCTCTATGCGCATTTTGGGAATTCCGGCCTCAATGGCTTTGGTCATTCCGCCCAATTCTTCCACCTCTTGTAGTAAATCCCAAGCTTTATGTACCAACTCATTGGTCAAATACTCCACATAATAACTGCCTGCCCATGGATCGACCGTTTTGGTGATTTTGGTTTCTTCTTGAATATAAATCTGTGTCTCCCGCGCAATACGTGCTGAAAAATCGGTTGGTAAGGCAATTGCCTCATCCAAGGCATTTGTATGTAAACTCTGCGTTCCCCCTAAGGTGGCAGCCATAGCCTCAATGGTCGTTCGGGCAACATTATTAAACGGGTCTTGCTCGGTCAAACTCCATCCACTGGTTTGGCAATGCGTCCGCAACGCTAAGGATTTTTGGTTCTTAGGTTGGAATTGCTTCACCAATTTGGACCATAGCATCCGTGCGGCACGCATTTTTGCTATTTCCATAAAATGGTTCATACCAATACCCCAGAAGAAGGAAAGTCGTGGGGCAAAATTATCGATTTCCAATCCTGCTTTTAGTCCGGTCTTTATATATTCCAGGCCGTCCGCCAAGGTATAGGCCAATTCAATATCCGCCGTTGCCCCAGCCTCATGCATATGATAGCCCGAAATACTGATACTATTGAATTTGGGCATAAACTGGCTCGTGTATTCAAAAATATCGGCCACGATCTGCATAGAGGGTTTTGGCGGATAGATGTAGGTGTTCCTAACCATAAACTCTTTTAGGATATCATTCTGTATGGTCCCCGCCAACAAAGCTTTATCCACGCCCTGCTCTTCTGCCGCAACGATATAGAATGCCATAATAGGCAAGACCGCCCCGTTCATGGTCATGGAAACGGACATTTTATCCAACGGAATCCCATCAAACAAAATCTTCATATCCTCCACCGAATCAATGGCTACACCGGCTTTCCCAACATCACCAATAACCCGCTCGTGATCACTATCGTAACCCCTATGGGTAGGCAAATCAAAAGCAACGGATAGTCCCTTTTGGCCCGCCTTTAAATTTCTTCTGTAAAAAGCATTACTTTCCTCGGCGGTTGAGAAGCCAGCATACTGGCGTATCGTCCAAGGCCGTCGTACGTACATGGTGGAATACGGCCCGCGCAAATAAGGCGGAATTCCAGCAGCAAAGTCCAAATGGGAGGCCTCTTTAATATCTTCTTCAGAAAATTGGGGTTTTACCGTTATCTTTTCCGCGGTCTCAAAAGTACTGGCACCGTTTTTATGCTTCCCTTTTTCAGAAGCTACGCTTTCAATAACCAACTGTTGTACATCTTTCCTACTCATCATCCAAACGTTTTTGTTCTACTTCTTCTGCCAAGCGTCTTGAAATAATGGGTGCAATCAGCGTTTTACGCTTGTTTGTTTTTACAAAAGGAAAAAGCTCCAATTGGTCTTTCATCTTATCCATAGGGTTGCTATACACATTGGTTCCCACCAAAACCTCACCCCCAGCATCAAACTTGGTTTGTTCTTTGGCCGCACTTTCCGCTATTTTTTTCTGAACGGTATGATCCATCAATTGTCGTAAAAAACCACCTCCTTTTTCTATGGATTTAAATAAGGTCAACGCCTGTTGTGCCAATTGTTGGGTAAGCCCTTCAATGTAATAGGAGCCGTCCGCCGCATTGTCAGTTTTATCAAAATAACTTTCGTTCTTAAGCAAAACCAGCTGGTTTAAAGAAATCCGGTCCCCAAATTCATTGTTTTTATGATAAATACCATCATACGGCATATTGACAACCGTATCGCTACCGCCCAAAACCGCGGACATGCATTCCGTGGTCGTACGGAGCATATTGGTATTGTAATCGTAAAGGGTTTTGTTGCGGCGCGTGGGTACCGTAATAATATGGCAATCCGTTGCTAATCCATAGGCGTTGGCGAGTGTTCCCCAAAGTACCCGCAGTGCCCTTAGTTTTGCAATCTCAAAGAAATAATTGGTACCTACCGCTACTTTAAAAGTTACCTTTTGACCGTCCATTCCTAGGTCCTCCCAATGGTTCAAATATTCATTGGCATGTGCAAGTCCGTATGCCAATTGCTGTACCATAGTAGCCCCGGCGTTTTGGTATATCGTAGTATCTACGGCAATGGTGTTGGGCATGTTTGTCGCAAGGATGGCGTCTAGCTCCTTGTGGTCGTCTTCTTTACTTTTAAACCAGTTCCCCGTTTTGGTCAAATTGCCAAGAAGGTCTTGGTTTAGGTAAATATTGTCGGAATCCCCTTTGACATAGGCCGCTATGGTTTTGATATAGGCCGATGCCAAAAACTGAAGCTCCAAATAAATTCGGACGGTTTTTAGGTCGATGCCCTCCAGTAACGAAACAACGGATACCGCTTCATTAGGCACTTGAAATACGATACATTCCGCCCCTTTGGTTAAAAATTCCTTGGCTTTTTTATTCGCGAGCAATGCATCACCGGCATAAATGGCCTGCCCCATGTTCCATCCCCGTTCTTTGTTCACGGAAAACTTTTGAACGGCATCATCTGCATGATAAAAAGGTTTTACCTTGATGCCTTCCGGGGATTCCCAAACTAAGGTATCGTTGTAATCCGCGCCTTTTAAGTCAAACTGGATTTTCTGTTTCCATTCCTTTGCGGAAACCGGATCAAACTCTTCAAATAAATTTTTTGTGCCCACTATACCGTCTATTCGTTTCAGTTATTCCATAAATTCCGTTGCAAATTAATGCTTCTTATTCTTCCACCCTAGTTTGGCCTATAATGGGATATTTCCATGCTTTTTCTTGGGAAGGGTCGCTACTTTGTGCTGCAGCATGGTATATGCTTTTATCAATTTACGTCGGGTATCATGCGGTAAGATCACCTCATCGATAAACCCACGTTGGGCAGCACTATACGGATTTGCAAACAAATCGGCATACTCCGCTTCTTTCTCGGCTAACTTGGCCGCAGGGTCGTCTGCAGCGCTAATTTCTTTCCTAAAGATAATCTCACTGGCCCCTTTGGCTCCCATAACCGCAATCTCTGCACCCGGCCATGCGTAGTTTAGGTCCGCTCCAATATGCTTGGAATTCATAACGTCATACGCACCTCCATACGCCTTACGGGTAATTACGGTCACTTTTGGCACGGTAGCCTCACTTAAAGCATACAATAGTTTCGCGCCATTGGTAATAATACCGTTCCATTCTTGATCTGTTCCAGGAAGAAACCCAGGAACATCCACCAAGACCAAAAGCGGAATATTAAAACAATCGCAAAAACGCGTAAAACGCGCTGCTTTTTTAGAACTCTCCACATCAAGTACCCCAGCCAAACTCATGGGTTGGTTGGCGACAATACCAATACTCTTTCCGCCCAAACGTGCAAAACCGACCACTATATTTTCTGCATAGTCCTTATGGATTTCAAAAAAGGAATCCGCATCTATAATCCCATTGATTACATGCCTCATGTCATAAGGCTGACTTGCATTCTCTGGAACGATGGTGTCCAATACTTCCCGTACTTCCTCCCCCACTTCATAGGGAATATCTTGTGGAAGTTCCTCACAGTTCTGGGGCATATAGCCGATCATCTGTTTGATTTGGGCAATGCACTGCATATCATTGGCGGCGGTTAAATGTGTAACCCCGGATTTTGTCGCATGTGTGGAAGCCCCTCCCAATTCCTCTGAAGTCACTTCTTCATTGGTCACGGTTTTTACCACATTGGGTCCCGTAACGAACATATAACTGGAGTTTTCTACCATAAGGGTAAAATCTGTCATGGCAGGGGAATACACCGCCCCACCGGCACAAGGGCCCATAATGGCCGAAATCTGTGGGACAACGCCCGATGCCATTACGTTTCTATGGAAAATATCGGCATAACCGCCCAAAGACCTCACCCCTTCTTGTATTCTTGCACCGCCACTATCATTTAATCCGATGACGGGCACCCCGATCTTCATGGCCATATCCATAATCTTGCAGATTTTTTCTGCATGGGTTTCCGATAATGCCCCACCAAAAACCGTGAAATCTTGCGCAAAGACACAGACTTGTCTTCCATTAATGGTGCCATATCCGGTAACTACCCCGTCGCCATAGAACAGCTGCTTTTCCATGCCAAAATCCTTGGTCCGATGCGTAACCAAAGCCCCAACTTCTTCAAAAGAACCTTCATCCAATAAAAAATGGACCCGTTCCCGTGCCGTCAGTTTACCCTTAGCGTGTTGTTTATCAATTCTAGCCTGTCCACCACCAAGTTTGGATTGTGCCAGTTTTTCTTCCAGTATCTGTATTTTATCTTTCATGTTTGTGTACTAAGGTTTTGGACTATGCCCTATTTTTTTGCCATTCCGTAACCGGGTTTTCGGGAATTTTTAGCTTCTTTTTGTCGTCCAGATATAGCTTTAAGGCAACCATGGCGGCAACCTTTTGCTCTTCTGCGTATTCCGCTTTTAACTGTTCGGGGGCATAATAGTTCTTTACAAAATGGGTGTCAAAATTACCCGAAGTAAAGGCTTCATGCTCGCAAACATACTTACCAAAAGGCAATGTAGTGGCTACCCCTTCTACTTTATAGTTATTAATGGCCTCAATCATCAATTGGATGGCTTCTTCCCTATTCTTTCCGTAGGTGATTAATTTGGACAGCATGGGATCGTAATAAATAGGTACTTCCATACCTTCTTCAAAACCATCGTCCACACGAATACCTTCCCCTTCTGGGGCTTTATAGGTAGTCAAGGTTCCAATACTGGGCATAAAGTTTTCCAATGGATCTTCAGCATAGACACGTAGCTCCAAAGCATGGCCGTTAATGGTTAGATCTTCTTGGCTAATGGCCAATTTCTCCCCACGGGCAACCTTAATCTGCTGTTCTACCAAATCTACCCCGGAAATCAATTCCGTCACCGGATGCTCTACTTGCAAACGCGTATTCATTTCCAAAAAGTAGAAATTCTTGTTTTCGTCCAGTAGAAATTCCACCGTTCCCGCACCCACATAATCGCAAGCCTTGGCCACTTTTACCGCCGCCTCGCCCATTGCTTTTCTAATTGCAGGGGTCAATACCGCGGAAGGTGCTTCTTCCACCACTTTTTGATGGCGGCGTTGTACGCTACATTCCCGTTCAAAAAGATGGACCACATTGCCATGGGTATCTGCCATCACCTGAATTTCAATATGCCTTGGCGAACCCACATACTTTTCTATAAAAACGGAACCATCACCAAAGGCGGAAGTGGCTTCCCCAATGGCTCTGTTCATTTGTTCCTCCAGGTTTTCAATGGCATCCACTACGCGCATCCCTTTTCCACCACCTCCGGCAGCTGCTTTAATCAAAATGGGGAATCCTATCTCTTGGGCTATCTTTTTTGCCAATACAATATCCGTGATGGCCTCATCGATACCGGGCACCATTGGAATGTCATAATCCTTTACCGCCTCTTTTGCCGCCAGTTTGTTTCCCATAACTTCTATGGCATGGGGTCTTGGTCCAATAAAGGTGAGTCCGTTATCTTCTACCAATTGCGCAAAAACGGCATTTTCACTCAAGAATCCGTAACCGGGGTGAATGCCTTCCGAACCGGTGGTTTTCGCGGCTGCGATTACTTTGTCCATTACTAGGTAGGATTCCGAAGATGCCGCTGGGCCTAAACAGATAGCCTCGTCCGCAAATTTTACATGTGGTGAGTGCCTATCCACTTCAGAATAAACGGCCACCGTTTTTATGCCCATTTTCTTTGCGGTGCGCATGACCCGTAATGCGATTTCCCCGCGGTTGGCAATGAGGATTTTTTTCATTTAAATTGATTTATTTGGTTCGCTGAATTTCATCAGCCCTACTTTTATCTTATTTATTGAAAAGGGAGGATTACTCCATTTCTATAATCAATTGCCCCTTGTCTACGGCATCGTCCTTTTTAACCGCAATGGCCTTAACGATACCTTCGCCTTGCGACAGGATAATGTTCTCCATTTTCATGGCGGACAGCACCAATAATGGCGTTCCTTCCGTAATTTCCTGTCCTACCTTTACCATAACTTCTATAATAAGTCCTGGCATTGGCGCTTTTATTTCGTTTATCTTGCTGGAAGCGTTGGTCAAAAGTCCCATTTCCTTTACCATTTGGTCGTATCCATCCGCAATGGCGACGGCATAAGAATTTCCATTTACCGAGACTTCTACGGTTTTCTCGCTGAAATCAGTCTTTAAGAGTTTGATATTAAAGGCTTTATTTTCTTGAAGCAAATGATAATTGCTACTATCCAACGATAAAATATCCAAGTTTTCCACCTCACTTTTGGTGATTGTAAACGCCTCGCCATTTACGGTAATACTATAGTCTTCCATAGTGTTGTTCTAAGTTTGATTTTGGTAATCTCTTACTTTTTTTCTGATAAAACAATGATTCTTTTCAGCTAATTTTTACCAACTGCTTCCCAATATTTTTACCTTCAAACAGTCTGTTCAAAGCAACGGGCATATTTTCCAAGCCCTCCAAGATATCTTCTTGATATCGTAGTTTCCCCTCTTTTATCCAGTGTGCCATTTCCTTTTCCGCTTTGGGAAATTCCCCTTCAAAATCATAAATGAAAAAACCTTGCATTTTAGAGCGTGTGGCCCCAATTTTATGCCAATTCAATAAGCTATAATTCGGATTCTCCCTGTCCTCGTATTGCGAAATTCGCCCGCAGCATACCACTCTCGCATACCGCCTTAGTTTTGTAAGGGCGATATCCAATAGTTGTCCGCCAACATTGTCAAAATACACATCGATACCTTCAGGGAAAAGCGCATCTATACGTTCGGAAACATTCTCCTTTTTATAATTGATGGCTCCGTAATAGCCTAATTTTTCGGTTAGCAGCTTGCATTTTTCATCCGTACTGGCCATACCTACGGCGCGTGCCCCTTTAATGCATGCCAATTGCCCTACATTGGAGCCTACACCACCTGCTGCGGCAGAAACCAGGACATTCTCCCCTTCTTGCAGTGCTCCTACCTTATATAATCCGAAATAGGAGGTAAAACCGGTCATTCCAAGAATCCCCAAAGCAGTGGAATACGATAATCCCCTTTGGTTTACTTTATACATCATGTGGTAAGGACTGCCATCGCAGACCACATATTGTTGCCATCCGCATTTGCCCTGTACGATATCGCCGACCTGAAAATCTTTGTTTTTACTATCAACAACTTCACCCACACCACGGCCCCGCATGGTATCCCCAAGTTCCATAGGGCTTTCAATACCGGCACCATCCAGCATGTAAAACTTCATCACCGGAGCCACGGACAGAAACAAGACTTTTATAAGAAATTCATCATCTTTCAATGGGGGAATATCTACGGACTGCATCACAAAATCGGACTTTTTAATGTGGTTTCCAGGTCTTGACGCTAGTGTTAGTCGGTTGTTTTTCATAGTGATACTGCAAATTAACCAAATACATCCATTTAGTTAACCTAATTAATAGTTAAATATATTAACTATTTTTTAGATACCCATATTTTTTAAAATTTAATACGTAGTTTTATTACCGAACCGGCACCAAAACTAGTATGAAAAGCTTCCTCTGTTTCCTGTCTTTCGGGCTACTTTTAACGGGCTGCGCGAAAAAACCCTACTATTTGGAAGGTGCTTTGATCATTGATAAAGTTACGCTTATAGATCCAATTGATGGTGCTATGGAAAACCAAACGGTGATTATCTCCCATGGTAAAATTTTCAAGATTGTCCCTTCAGAAACCATAATCTTGGACCAAAGAAACCAAATCTTAGATGGAACCGGAAAATACCTGATGCCCGGTTTGTGGGATGCCCATGTCCATTTTGCCTATTTGGAAGCACTAGCCCCTAGTATGTTTGACCTCTTTTTACGTTTTGGTGTTACTAGTGTGCGCGATACAGGTGGAAAACTAGCCTTCGTTTCCAAATACAGAAAAATGTCCTTGGAACGACCAACAAAGGCCCCAAGGTTAATGATCGCGGGACCACTTTTGGATGGTAGCCCCAATGTATACGATGGCAGTAGCCCAAGGCTTCCCCCACTATCCATTAAAGCGGATGATGTTGCCCATATAGCTGAAAATGTAGAAACGCTGTTGCAGGAGAAGGTAGATTTCTTGAAAGCCTACGAAATGTTGTCCCCCGAACAATTGGGAAAAATCATTGAACTGGCGGACGCGAACCATTTAAAAGTAACCGGACATATTCCGTTGAGCATGGATGCCGTAAGTGCTTCTAATGCCGGAATGGATAGTTTTGAACATCTAAGGAACTTAGAAATATCTTGTGCATCAAATGCCAAGGAGTTACGTGCGGAAAGACGGGAGTTGCTTCAATCCGGACAACTAAAACAAGGGGGCGAACTAAGGGCACAAATCCACCAAAAACAGCAGGAAATCGCCATTGCAAATTATGACGATGGCAGAGCCGATAGCGTTTTGGTCGTTTTAAAAGCCAATGATACTTGGCAAATACCTACGCTAGCCCTCAATACCTTATTCACGGAACAGTATTTTGCCGATGCTACCTATCAAAAAAGTTACGACCTACTTCCCGATTCCTTAGCGACCTATTGGACAGCACGTTCCCATGCATTAAAGGAGTATCCCATTACAGCATTTAGGAGCGCCTATGATGCGTGGAATTTTATGATGGTGAAGAAAATACGGGATGCCGAAATTCCCATAATGGCAGGTACCGATACCCCTATTGCCTTTCTGACCCCCGGGCTAAGCCTACATGTGGAACTGGCAACACTGGTAAAAGCAGGACTCACACCTATTGAGGCATTAAAATCCGCTACCGTAAAGCCTGCCGCTTATTTTGATTTGGATGGGGAATTGGGGAGGGTGAAAAGTGGATTTTGGGCAGATTTGGTGTTGTTAACGGACAATCCTCTCGATAATATTGCGCACACAAAAAACATTGCAGCGGTCATAAAACAAGGGGAAATCTATACTCCACAGCCTAACTAACGACCAATTTGTGCCTTTTTAGGGGATTACTGTTGATAAAAACCGAACTTTATCCGATCGATTATGCCGTTGTTTTTAAAAAATAGTTAACTTTATTAACTATCAACTTTATAAACTACTTTTAAGGTGGCTGCAAAATACGATATTCCAACGCTTTACTTTCTTTTCGGTCTTACCGGCATCCTGCTGCTCCAATCCTGCGGTGGACCAGTCAAGAAAGAGGAAGACAAGCCTGTTTTTAATACCAAAAAAACCACCGTAACCGAAAAGAAAGAAGGCGTTGTCTCAACCATTCCCCAATCAGAAAATACCCTTGGACGACGGGTTTTTTTGCTATGCGCTGCCTGCCATAATGTAGTTAAGGGAGAACCGCACAAAGTGGGTCCTAACTTAAATGGTTTTTTGGGAAGTAAAGCGGCTTCCAAAACGGACTATGTGTACTCTGAAGCACTTAAAACCAAGGGTGTTGTTTGGAGCGAAGAAACCTTAAGGGCTTGGCTAGAAAATCCGGCAGGTTATGTCCCCGGAACAAAAATGGCCTTTGTAGGAGTTGCCAAAAAAGAACAACAAGATGCCTTGATTGCCTATTTAAGAGAAGTCACCCAGTAAAACTCTGAAAAACGGACACTATGAAAACAAATAGAAGGAATTTTATAAAGGGAATTACCGGAGCATCTGCCGGAATGTTGTTACCCATTGGTTGCGCCCCAAAATCCGATGCTAAGGAAGATGCCGCCGCACCGTATATCAAAAAAAAGAACAAGCCCGTAAAATCCACTCATGATGTGGTTGTGGTGGGTGCCGGCCTATCCGGTTTGCATGCGGCCATGCTTTTGGAAGAACAGGGTTTTGACGTACAGGTCATTGAAGGCCGTCAACGTTTGGGAGGGCGTGTATACACCTTAAACGATGTACCCGGTAAGCCAGAGGCAGCCGGGGAGTTTATTGGGGCCAACTATGCCCGTATGATAAATACCGTGCACAAATTGGGGTTGGAAATGCACAATCCAGATTCGGGCAACTCTGTCAATAGACCATGGCTCTACAACATTAAAGGAGAATACATCACCGCAGCAAATTGGGAATCCCACAAACTTAATCCCCTTGAAGGGGACGATCGGAGCTTGTTACCGCATCGGTTTCTATCCACAATTTCGCATAGGGATAATCCGCTACAGGGAAAACCGCTCAATGCATGGTTGGAACCAGAGTACCACCAATATGACATTCCTCATGATCAATACTTACGGGCCAAAGGTGTCAACGAAGAAACGATCAAGTTAATGAACGTGGTCATCCACGCGGGGGGTATGCCCAATACCTCCGCAATGAACGAGTTGCGCAGGTATCATGTAATGAATTTTAGCAATGGAAAAATTAGCTTCCCGGACGGAACAGGATGGAAAATGATAAAAGGGGGCAATTCCCTATTACCGGAAGCTATGGCCGCCAGCATGAAGAATGAAGTGCAATTGGGAAGAACCGTTGTAGGTTTTAAAGAAGAAAATGGCACCGTAACCGTCGGTTGCGCCGATGGTAGTGAGTATAAGGCAAAGCAAGTGGTATGCAGTATCCCGATTACCGTCTTAAGGAACATCACCTTTGAACCCTATATTACCGGAATTACCAAGGAGGCCATAGGCAATATGGATTATGGTCTTTCGGTACAAGCCCATTTTATCATCAAAGAACCTTTCTGGGAAAAAGATGGTATGGAACCCAACATGTGGACAGATGGGCCCTTGGAACGTTTTGCCATTCGTAGCAGACGGGAAAAAGGAGATCCCTATGCCGGTTTGGCGTTTATCAATGGCCCAGAATCCCTAAAATTCAGGTTAATGACAGATGATCAGGTCTTTGATTATGTGGAACAAAAACTAGCGGAACTTCGCCCCTCAACAAAAGGAGCTTTAAAACGCCTCATGATACAGTCCTGTGAGCGGGATATCCATGGCGCGGGGGATTGGGTATATTGGCAGCCCGGTCAGGTAAAAAAGTTTGGCAACCACATGCGAAAGAACCACGGGAACATCCATTTTTGCGGGGAACATACCGCCATCATGGAACGGGGAATGGAAGGCGCATTTGAATCTGGAGAACGTGCCGCATTGGATATTATCTTAAACGCTTAAGGACAATAGCTATAAATCTTACGAGATGAAAAAAAAGTTCCGATTACTTATTATTTGCAGTATCACAGGGATGCTCCAATGCTTGGGAATGGCAATGGACCCGCCCGCCGATCCCAATTTGAGGGATCTCCAGCTTTTGGCCCAATGGTTTGAAGGGGAGTTTGACAATGACGAACAGCTATGGGTGGAAAATAGAAGTGATTGGCAAGGGAATCCAGAAGAAAAACACGACCGTGTGCACGCCATGCACAAAAAGGTCACGGCGGATAGCATTGGAAACTATATTTTTTATGTGGAAGAGTTTATCAACGACGACCCCAACAAAATAAGCAGACAGCGCCTTATATCCTTTGAAAGTGCTGTAGATACCCTAGGAATCATAATGAAAATCTACTTTTTAAAGGATACCGCGAAGTATGCTTTGGGTGCAAGCTCACATCAACAAGCGATTTCCAACATAAGCAAAAACGATCTATTCGGTTTGGATGGTTGCGATGTCATTTTTCAGCGTGTTGGGGATCAATTTCACGGCAGCATGAAAGACAGAGCATGCCAGTTTGGAAAAGGAGACGAACTCCGGTATTCCGTCCATAATCTTATCATTTCCAAAGAACAGTATTGGCGTGTAGACCGTACTTTCTTGGTAAAGGACAATTCCTTTTGGAAAGGGCATCCCAACAACGAACCGCATAAGATGAGACGGGTAAATTTTTATACCTGTGATGTTTCCTTTTATGAAAAGGCCTATTACCTACCAAGCGAAAAGGATAGAAAATACGACGGACTTCGGGTGCATGATCAAGGGGGTACCGCGGTTGTGGAAAATCCCATTGATGGCAAAACCTATTTTATCCAATTGCGGAACAAACAATACCCTTTTTACCCTTTGGAAGATTCCAACTTTTTCTTCTTAAGGTTTAAGGAACAAGGGGCCAAAGCCTCTACGGCACTCGCTTTTGGGGAACCAATGGCCAAAACAATCGGTTTTCAAATGAATTGGGCTTCCGCCGTTTGTAAATGCGAAGAATGAAATATTATAACAACGGACTTCAACTTTTAATTATGAAAAGCAACTACCGTTTCTATTGCGTTTCAAGCATCTTAAGCCCGTTACTATGCTCAAATTACAATTCGGGGACCACAGAAGCCACAGCAGATAAAACCTCCGCAACCGAAGCAAAACAGCCGGATGTATTTTCCGAACCCCTAAAATGTAAGCAGGAGTGAAAAAATCCACCAAAATAAAAACAGTTGGGCGTCGCGAGATGCTAAAAAAAAGTTCGTTGCTTCTAGCTGCTGCTCCTTTTTACTTCGGGCTCCATAGCTGCATAAACTCAGGTAAAAAATCTTATGATGCCGATGTGCTCATTATTGGCGCAGGATTATCCGGACTAAATGCTGCGCTCCTTTTGGAAGAAGCAGGTTTTAGTGTGAAAATCATTGAAGCTACCGATCGCATTGGCGGGCGTGTTTTTTCTGCCCCAGAAGACAAAGTTCCCGGGCATCCAGAATTAGGAGGCAATGGTATTGGAGGAGGATATGCGAGAATTCTAAATGCAGTAAAAAAATACAATCTTCAAATGGGCCCGTTCAGACCTCGATCAACACCGAGAAAAGGAGAGGTCTATTTTTCTATAAACAACCAAAGTATTTTAGAAAACGACTGGACCAACCATAGCCTCAATCCCTTTCCTGAAAGATTTAAAAAAGGTTTTCCATCTTCCCAGCAATGGGGCATTTATCAAAAATTAAATCCGCTTCCTAAAAATGATTTGGTCGCTTGGCGAAAAAAAGAATTTTCGCAATGGGATAAATCCATCCATACCGTACTCAAAGAAAATGGCTTTTCCGATAGGGCAATCCATTTAGGAGCAGGCACTAATTCCGGCTATGGCACAGATGAGCATTCGCTATCTGCGATGATGTACTTTCAGATTCTGAATTTTGTGGGTCATCAATCCACATTTAAAGACGAAGGCGGCGGGGTCGTTAAAGGCAACCAACGTATACCGGAAGCCATGGCAGCAGATTTCAAACAAGACATCTTAATGGAATCTCCTGTAAAAGCCGTTATGGATGAGAAAGACCATGTGAAAGTTACCTTGAAGAATGACCAAACGATGCGGGCCAAATACGTAATATCAACCTTGCCGATTCCCGCATTAGGCCGTATAGCTATGTCACCGCTTTCAAACCAATTACAACGCAAAGGCTTTGATGAACTTTCTTATACCCCCAATTTGCAAATTCATTTTATTCCCACCAAAAACTATTGGGAAGAAGACGGAATGCCTCCAAGTATGTGGTCAGACCAACTATTCGGTCGTTTTATGGCGATGAAAAATGATGTTTCAAATCCTGATAAGGTAACCAGTTGTGTCGCATATATTGCCGGAAATCAGGCCCTTCAAATTGATAAAATGGGTAAAAAAGAAGGCTTGGCAACCGTAGTTAAACTGTTGGAAGAAACCCGACCTAGTTTAAAAGGAGCCTTACAATTTGCGCATTATTGGTCATGGATTAGCAATCCGTATGCCGGCGGCTCTTATGCCTATTGGAAACCTGGACAGATTACTTCCTTTTCAAATGAATTGGCGCAACCCAATGGAAGAATTCATTTTGCGGGTGAACATACCGCTCTCATGATGCGCGGTATGGAAGGCGCTATGGAATCTGGTGAACGTGCCGCTTTTGAATTAATGGAATTATTAGGGTGAAAAATGATATCACATGGTTATGAGAACAATAATGGCATTCGTATTTCTTTTGTTATTTGGATGCAACACAAAGAAGAACGAGCAAAAATCAGTGGACAACCAAAACAATTCTAAAACAGCAGTTATGTCGCCAAAACAAAATACATCACCGCTTATTTCTGCCTCAGAATTATTGCGCATCTTTCAAAATGAGGCTATTGTTTTAATAGATACCCGAATGGGTAAAGACATCGAAAGCACCTATCAACAAAGGCATTTATCAGGAGCATTGCATGTAAACCTGAATAAGCAATTATCTGATATAAAGGAGGATGCCGCAAATGGCGGAAGACATCCGCTGCCAAGTATGGAGAAATTTTCCAAAACATTGACAAGTCTTGGTATTTCACCTGAAAGCCATGTCATACTTTATGATGATAAGAATGGTGCTATCGCCTCTGCACGTTTTTGGTGGATGCTAAAAGCAATTGGTCATGAGAAAGTGCAAGTACTAAACGGTGGTCTTCAGAAAGCTGAAAAAGTTGGTTTTCCAATGAGCTCATCCATAGAAACCCCTAAAACGGTTTCGCCTTATGAGGTATCTGAGTGGAAATTACCCATGGCGACTATCGATGAAGTTGAAAAGAATTCCCAAGATAAAGAACACCTTGTCATTGACGTGCGAGCCCAAGAGCGGTATAATGGCGAAACCGAGCCGATAGATTTAGTGGCAGGTCATATTCCAGGAGCGGTAAATGTGCCTTTTAGCACCAATCTAGATGAAAACGGCTTGTATTTAGCTCCAGATAGCTTAAAAGAAAAATACCAAAAACTAATAGGCTCAAGGTCTATTGAAAATGTTACCGTGCATTGCGGTTCTGGTGTTACTGCCTGCCATACCTTACTGGCAATGGCCCATGCCGGTATTGAAATTCCGAATTTATACGTGGGTTCATGGAGTGAATGGTCTCGAAACAATAAAACCATTGCAACAAATTTAAAAGAGTAGAATCCTATTCAAACACCTAATTATGAAGCATTTATTAGCCCTTACCCTACTTGTTTTACTCGTTATCAGTAGTTGTAAAGAACAAGTTACTGCCAACTCGACAAAAGAGCCTGAGAAATACCTTGAAGAGCGTGAGCTTGTGCAGCCTAAAGATTTACCGTTGATATTTCGTAGAACCACGCTTATCGTTCGAAATGTAGACGAATCTTTAAAACTATACCGGGATGTGATTGGTATGGAAGTCATCTATGACAATCTTATAAAAAGACCGCACCCTGATGCACCAGAACGAGAACAGGTGCTTCGCTTGGTCTTTCTTAAAGCCACAACGCAGTTCTCTGGCGTACTGGGCTTGTTGGAATATGATTATAAAAGCGAATTCAAAGTAGATAAACCTGTGCGCAAAGAAGGCTTCACTCCTCAGAATGTTGTCTTGCTTTTTAATAGTAAAAACCAAGCGGAACAGTTTGAAAAAATAAAAAAACTCCCCAATATTGAAATACTGGGAGCACCCACTTTAGTGGAATATCCATCCTACGATGGTAAAAGCATTACGCGGGTGATGGTCAGTAAGTTTTACGATGCCGATGGATTTATTGTAGAATTCAACAAGCTTTTAGACGATTTGTAGCAATTGGACACAAACAATTTCTACAATTAATGAATCAAAAATTTCATGGAAAAGTATAAACATAATCTAGAGTTTGGCGCGGATGATTCTTCACTAAAAGGATTTCAGGAGATCGTTTTCAGCGTTTCCAATATGGAACGGGAAATCGCTTTTTACAAAAACACCTTTGGCTGGGAATTGGTGCATCGGGGCGACTTGGATGAACGTATGTATCCCATCTGGCAGTTGGATACTTCCATAAAGGTTGAAGAAGCTTTGCTTGTCAACAAAGGCGATAGCAAAGGCTATCTGCGATTGGTAAAATTCCATACGGGAGCGCAGCAACAGATCAGATCAGGAGCCCAAATTTGGGATTCGGGAGGCATTTATGACGTTAACGTACGGGTGAAGGACATGCAAAAAATGTATACCGCCGTACAGGAGGAAGGTTGGAACGGCACCACGGACCCCAACAGATTCATCTTTGGTAAATTTGAGGTTACCGAGGTCCTCCTAAAAGGCCCTGATGGTGTGGTTACGGCCATGATGGAACGGCACAAACCACCTTTAGAAGGTTTCGAGTTTGAAAAAGCGAGTCGTATCTTCAATTCTACCACCATCTGTGCCGATTATGAAAAAACCCGTGACTTCTTCATTAACGGCCTGGGATTCAAATTGTATTATGAGATGGATGGGGAAAACCGCTCCCATGGCCCTAACGTAATTGGTATTCCGCCCAATATCAATGGGAATATCACAGTCCCTATTTGCATTGTACATCCCAATGGGGAAAACGAGGGTTCCCTAGAACTGTTGCACACCAAGGAACTCACGGGCAAGAATTGTGCTGAATTCGCTAAACCACCAAATTTAGGAATCCTAATGTATCGTTTTCCCGTTAGGGATGCGCAAGCCTATGCCGATATCCTTAAAAAAAGGGGCATAGTGCTTAATTCTGAAGTACAAACGGTAAACATTCCTCCTTATGGAGATCTTAACCTTTTTTCCGTTCGAAGTCCGGACGGTGTTTGGATCGAGTTTATACAATCAATCAAAAAATAATTTTATGAAAATCACTAAAAGCAAACTAAAGTGTAGAGTTATTGGCCTCCTTTCGGCGTGCATACTACTATCCTGTAAACAAACAACGACAGCAAATCAAAAGGAGGTGGATGCACGGGCCGAAACCGTTTTGGTAAAAGCGGACGGCACCTACGATAAAGTGCCTTTAGAAAAGGATTCCATTGTTATCAAGGTTATGCAAACCCGGGTAAAGTCGCTTTCCAGTTTTCCTTCCATTGAAGAGGGTTTGGAGGAAAACCTATTGTACATGGAAAAAATGGCCGCCCAAGCGCAAAATGAAGGGGACAGTCCGGACATTATCCTTTTTCATGAATTTCCGCTGACGGGATATTCTTCCGGTACGCGACAAGAAAAACTTCCTTTTACCATTGAAGTACCTGGACCGGAGACCGCGCGGGTAGGCAAGATTGCGAAGGCATGCGATTGTTATGTCATTTTTGGTAGTTATGTACGGGATGCCCAATGGCCAGATCATATTTTAAGCATCAATACCGTGATGGGACGTGATGGAAACATTGCAAAGACCTTTTGGAAATCCAGGAACATCAAACGCTTATACAGTGATCGGGAAATTACGACCACCACTATTGAAGCGGTTAGGGATACCTACAGGGAAAAATACGGAATGGAAGAAGAATTCCCAGTTTTACGCACGGAATTTGGGAATATCGCGGTAAGCACCGTGCAGTTCGATCCTTTTATTTTTTCCGCTTTCGCGATGCGGGGCACGGAAATCATGTTACGCACGGCTACGCTATTTGCCGAAGAGGACGTAGTGTACACTGCTTGGGTAAACGATTACTATTCCGCCATGGCCAATTTTACACTTCCCGTGAGTACGGGCTATAATGCCGGGGAATCCGTAATTGTGGGGCCTGATGGTAAAATTCTGGCAAAACACCCAAGCAAGGAAGAGGACGGAATCGTTTCCGCAAAGATTCCATTGGCGGAGTTTAGAAAAGACAGGACCATACCTAACTACGCTTTGGAAATGACGAAGCCCGTCTTTTCGCAATACAAACAGGAAATCCCCATTAACCATTTGGAAATGGAAACAACGCAATTACCCAAAACCGGGGCTGAGATGAAACTGTTATTGGATAGTATCAGCAGATACAACCCGCCAAAAAAAGCAAATTAAGGATAGGAAGTCCATAGCGCAACAAAAACTATGAATCATTCATAACTAGTAATCCATAAAAACAAATTCGATGTCAGTATTATTTAAACGAACAACATTGACCGTGTCCAATTTAGAACGTTCCCTAGGAATTTACAGGGATATTTTAGGATTTACCATCAATTACATTCAAGAATCGGAACCGGACTCCTACTCCTACCCCGTATTTCGTATTCCAAAGAAAGCGAAGCTCAACTTTGCCACCTTGGACAGTCCTTCACAGGAGCGTACCCTGGCCCTCACTGAAGTTACAGGGGTTGACTTACCAAAACAGACCGGTATTATCATGGCCGCTTCCGTAATAAAGGTAGACGATTTAAAAAACGTTATTGCCGCAATTGAAAAACTGGGATTGGAAACAACGGAGCCAAAAACGGACAGTAACGACGAATTTGAGTTCTTGGAACAAGCCTTTATTGATTATGATGGGCATCTTGTAGTGCTTTACGAACTCATGCAAAAGAAGTGATATGAAGCAATGGGTGATGGCAAAACACCCTAAAGGACTGGTAAAACCCAAGGACTTTAGGCTAGAGGAAGTCCCTATTCCCATTCCGGGCGAAGGGGAAGTTTTGGTCAAAACCCTGTACTTGGGGGTAGCTCCGGTAATGCTTCGTTATATGACAAACGAAACTTCTTTTGAACGCCCCATGGGCATTGGGGACGTTATGATCGGACGTGGAGTGGGAATGGTTATGGAAAGTCATAGCCCCGCCTTTAAAAAAGGCGACCTCCTACAAACCAAACTAGGTTGGCGGGAGTATGCCATTATCAAGGATGATCCCTACTACATGACCTACAAAATGCAGAGCAAGGATTTAAACCCTTCCTTTGGTGTAGGCGCCCTTGGCATGAACGGTTTTACCGCTGTGATAGGTATGCGGGATATTTGTAAGGTAAAGGCGGGTGACACGGTCTTGGTTTCCGGAGCTGCCGGAAGCGTAGGCAGTATGGCCGGTTACGTAGCAAAAGCCTTAGGTTGTAGAAAATTGGTAGGTATCGCTGGAGGCAAGGAAAAATGCCAGCTATTGCTGGACAAACTAGGCTATGATATTGCCCTGGACTACAAGCAGCCGGGATTATATGAACAATTGGATGTCCATTTCCCCAATGGTATCGATGTTTTTTTTGATAACGTAGGTGGCGAATTGTTGGATGAGGTTTTGGGGAGGATTACCAGAAGGGCGAGAATTGCCATTTGCGGGCGTATTTCAGAATATTTAATTCCACCAGAGGAATATCATAGGCCCAAGAACATGTATCGCATTGGACTCAAAGATGCCAAGATGGAAGGTTTTTTTGTGTATGATTATCAAGAACACTATCCCGAATATGAACTTCAATTGGCCACATGGATACGTGAGGGAAAATTAATTCCCTTAGAAGACATTGGTTATGGGCTGGAAGCCATGCCTGAAGCACTGATCAGTCTGTACAAAGGGACCAATGGCGGTACAAGAATGGTTAAAGTAGCGGACTAAACTACCCTGAGTTCGACCTAAGAACGTGGGTTTTGGAGCATGAAAAAGTAGCCTATTTTACAAATTAAAGTGATGGTTATACAAGTTCTGCCTTTGTATCCTGAGCCCAGTCGAAGGAAAAGGGAGGTGGGTTGACACGCAGTGGCAAGACGGAGGGATTCCAACACTAACCGAAAATCAATCTCCCCTTTCTTCTTCCCTGCGGTCAGAATTCATTCCCCTCTTTGCTTAAGAGGGGAGCAATACTTAATTAATGGGGTTCGAAATAAAAACAGTTATCTTGAATTGACACTAAACTATTGGATGATCAGGATAAAAACCAACTACTTTATTACGAATTCGTATTGGACTTGACTATTCCTCCAATATCTCGGGGGGTTCTTGTGGTGCAATCTTTTTAATGAAAAAACTGATGACAAAAGCAATGCAAAGCAGGCCGACGATAACCCAAATACTCATGCTGTAAGAACCTGTTTTATCTGCAATAAACGCAGTAAGATAGATGCCTAATCCGGAGCCTACCCCTTCAAAAAAAGAAATCAATCCTCCTATTTTTCCAGCGGACTTTACCCCAAAGGTGGTGATGATAATATAGTTGAACAAGGTGTATAAACCTCCCCAACCCAAACCGATACAAATGAGGGACGGCCACACCAAACTTACCGAATTTATAGCCAAAAGTGCTGCCCCTACCGTCATTAATGCCAATTGCAGTTTAAAGAGTAGGTGCTCATCGATAAAGTCGGTTACAATACCTGAAGATAGTTTTGCTACAAGGATTATGGCAAAGAAGATGCTAAAAGCGTTGGTCGCCTCGCTATTGTCAAATCCGAGTTCACTTAAATACAAAAACAGGTTGTCAATAATCCCCAATATGCTATAAAAACAGAAAATACCGGCAAAACAGATGGCCCAAAAAACCGGGGTTTTGATAGCTTCTTGCATGGAAAATTCCGTAAGGCCCGTTTCTTCGTCCTCCGCCACCTTTTGATCTACTTTCTTTTTATAGTTTACCGGCTTAAGAAAAATAAAAATGATAACGGCAATAACCAAAGGAACAATGGTTTCCCACTGAAAGGCCCCTCTCCATCCAAAATTTTCCAATAACCGCAATCCCATTTGAGGCACGATAATACCCCCCAAAGAGGTACCCGCCAATGCAATACCTATTGCGGTTCCCCTATTGTGCTTGATCCGTTGCGAAACCATAATAATTACCGCTAAGGTACCCGCTCCGGAAACTGCAAAAGCAAACATCAAGTGTATCGCATACATCTGCCAAGCCGCGGTAATTATGGAGTACGAATATAAAAGACCGGAAATAAAGACCAGTCCAATAATGAGCATTCGTTTGACGCCAAAACGGTCAATGACCGCTCCTACAAAGGGCATGATCACAGAAGACGCCACCAAATTGATAAGTCCCCTAAGTTTTAGTTCCGATCGAGACCAGCCAAACTCCTCTAATAGGGACGTATCGAACACCCCGATACCGGAGATGGTCATACCATTGGTTACGACTAGCGTAATCGTACCTAAAATTGCTATTCCAAATAGCGTCCAAAACGATTGTTTCTCACTCATAATGATTTTTTAATATAGTGAATAGGAGTACTATAAGGTGTTAGTTGCACGCCGTCTTTTTTTATACATTCCATTACAAAAAGTTCGCCGTCTTTTAAGGTTTCCGTTAACCGGAACGTCATTCCCGGACCAATAGGGTCCTCATGGTCCGTTGTAAAGCACTGTTCCGCTTCGTGCCAAACATAGGGTGCCGGGCCCCAAGGCCTTGAAACAATAGTGTTCCAATCAAATACCAAATCGTCGTTCGCATTGGTAACTTCTTTAGGGTCCAAATGTTCCGGTACCTGCATGGAATGTAAGAGTGCGGTATCCCCGCCCGAAGCCGTAATGTAAAAAAACAACGGTTTGATTTGGATTTCCTCTTGTCCGGGCTGTATATAATAACTTTCTTCTAAAATATAGATTCCGGGATGTTCCGCTGGCCGATTTATAATTTTATGATTACAAACGTCCGTTACGTGCTTCGCATAGGGGTGGATTTGCTTCCCCGCCGCTATTTCCGCATCAACCTGTTCTTGATTGTCCAAGGTGCCACAAAGGATTTCAGCAAGCTTTTTGATTACTTTTTCCATTTAGTTCAATTGAAAGATTTCTATATACATCCCATTGGGGCTTTCCAGTAAACATGCCTTTCCATCGCCCAAAATAGCATCTGAAACATATTGGACAGGGGATAGAATTTTGATATTGTTCTTTTTGGCACGTTGTGCTACTTCATCCACATCGCTGGTCTGAAAGCTGTACATTCCCAAACCTTGATTGGGAATACAACTTTGCACCCCTGTATCTACCATGTTCCCATCCTTAAAGTCCAATAGAAGGAAATGGTTTTGTTTGGCTTCTGGCGCATAGATACCACAAAATCGAAATGGAGTGCCAGGATTGACCCCTAAAGCCCCGTCCTCCGCAGCTTCCCAAACCGCGTCAAACAATATGTTGTGCCCCAAAACATTTTTGTAAAAATCCACCTCAGCATCCGAATCCTTGGCAACAAAAGCAGAATATCCAGGTCCCCCAAACCCGTCTTCTGGGTCACAAGGCGCCAACTGTGGCTGTGCCACACGCTCAATACCTACACAATGCAAGAAATCAGGTCCTTGGTATATGGTTTCTAAATACTTTGCTTCTTCCCCGTTCTCCCTTATGATAATTCCTTCTTGCATTGGGGCCATAGCACCAACTTTGTATTCCCGCATCCTTTTGTCCATGCTTTTAGCGTTGGAGGTAGGAAAGCCTAAAGAAAAGGAGCCCAACTCATACGAACTATAACTTTTATGGATATGTGGTGTAGGGTCTTTTAAGTGAAGTATCCGTAGTTGTATCAAACTTGGTACTGAAGCCCTATAGCAGTGATATAAGTCATATTCCAAATCTTGTGGAATGTTCCAAAAAACCCGTTGCTGTTCTTTTTCACTGTTGGTCAAAGAAACTTTATCCAATTGCATCTTCATGATATCGCCATAAAAATGTTGGTACGTTTCCAAATCAACCGTACACAAGGTTGCGGTATGTATATATCCGGTAAGTGCATCTTTACCGATACCTGTGGTGATATTGCTTTTTTTATTTTCCATTACTATCTCGATATGTTATTCTTATTTACCAAGTCAATCGTTTTATTGTTCGATGATTTCAAAATTCGGTCACAGGTACATCAATACCACTTGTAAGTTGCCATCTGCTTATTAAAGCAATTGATAGAGGGCGATACGGTGACCATCAAAATCCGTGAACGCTTGTTCTACATAGGATATTCTTTTTCCCTTAACGGTATGTTCTTTTGTGGTTGTCAACCCAAGTGCCCTTACTTTTTCCATAACCGCCTTTAGATTATCAACTTTGATAAGAAGCACTTCCATAAAGGGTGTTATTGCCGGTTTTGGCAAGCTAACCCCCGTCACTTCCTTTAAATTGATGATTCTAGACTGATCATTGGAACTTAAGGCTGCAACCCTAATGGTTGCTTCAGGTGGCACATTGAAAACCTGATAGGCGTAATTATCTTTTTCATAGGTGCCAATAGCCCCTACCTGAAACCCAAGAATATCCTGATATAGTTTTAGGGATTGGTCTAAATTGGAAACCAAAATAGAACTTCTCCTAAGATGGACTTCCTTACGTTCTTTTTCCAAACCACCGTCTTGGGCGTAAAGACCCAATACTGGCAGCAGTACCGTAATTACAACGGTAGCAAAGCGAAATAATGGTTTCATTCTATCGTATGTCAATTCATTGCGTATTCGTTATTCCTTATTTAAAGTGGCAGCCACTCTAAAACCTAGCATAAAACTTTTATAATCAGCACCGTCTTTGGAGCGTACCGCTGCCCTGCTCCAACTAATTCCGCTTATCCAACTTCCTCCTTTTGGTGTTCTAAACCCGCATTCCTTCTCAGAACCCAATTGGGAAGATCCATCAGCTGGGGTTTGTCCTAAATCCGATATAAAACAATCATTGGTCCATTCCCATGCATTGCCTACCATATCGTAGAGACCAAAGGCATTGGACTTAAATTGCTTTACCGGTGCCGTATATACATAGCCATCATTACAGGGAAATGCAGGGCGTTTAGGATAACGTTCCACAAAAGTCCTATCGCCAATATTTGCGTAATCACACGCTTTTGCAGGATCGGTTCCCCAAAACCAAGGAGCGGAACTTCCTGCTCTGGAGGCATACTCAAATTCTACGGCGGAAGGAATGCGATAGGTCCTTCCTGTCTTTTCGCTTAACCATGCTACATACGCAGCGGCATCACTCCAGCTTACGCAAACCACTGGGGCATCTTCCCGTTGCGGGTAGCCCGGGTTTTGCCAGTTATGTCCTGCAATATAGCCGTAGCCCTTACCATCAAAATAATTACAACCTACAAGGGGTTCCCCTTTATATGTCGGTATTTTGGATTTATATCTTGTTTCCTCCATAAATACCCGAAACTGACCTAGGGTCACCTCGGTGGTTGCCATCGCAAAAGGTGCTTTTATGACGGCCTTAATGCGGTTGCGTTCTCCTTTCTTTCTTCCTATTTCATCTTGATCGGACCCAATGAGCACTTCCCCTGCAGGAACAATAACCATCTCTGGACAACCTTCACAATCTGTAAACCCTTCTTCTTTGACATCGTTAAATCCAAAGAGCCAAACCACTAGCATTAGCAATGAGCTAAGCAGGATTATATGGGTATTTTTAAAGAGGATCTTCACAAAACTCAGCTTGTTATTGTATATACTCGTACAACTGTATTCGAACCCCATTGGGGTCCAGTACAGTTAGCGTCAATGATTTGCCTGTCGCAGATGGCGATAGGGGTACAATTACCTGTATTCCAGCATCCCTCATCTTGGGCTCAATTTTACGTAAACCCGTTACGGAAAAGGCCATAATCAACTCACTTGCAAAAGGGGTGCGTTCTACATCTTGATCGTACATGGATCTTTGGGCGTTGGGTAGGGCCACCACGTTGATTCCGGGTTGACTTCTATTCTCTTCGGACCATTCCGTAGGAACTAGGGAAATATAATCCACTTTTTCAATATCCGTTAGCCCAAAAACGGCCAAGGAATTTTTATCCTTTATCTCAAATCTTCGATACTCTTTAAAGCCTAGGATATCGACATAAAATTGAATTGTGGCATCGATATCCTTGGTTAAAAATGTAGTTGCGGAAAGCCGTGTTGATATTTCGGGCAAGACCGCACTTTCTCCCTCTTCCGTCTGGGCGGAAACCCAAAACGTCATCAACAGAAAATACAACGGTAATATGCTTGATTTAAATCTCATCTAAGGTTTTTCTAATGTTTTCAAAACTGGGTAAACGCTTGCCATCGGTCACTTCGGCATATTGAATGGTTCCTTCTTTATCGATAACAAATGCGGAACGCATTGAAAAATGTGTCATTCCGGCAAAATCATCTTCAAACAGCACGCCATAGGCCTTGCTTACTTCCCTATTAAAATCCGACCCCAGCTTAAACCTTAGGTCGTTCTCTTTGGCGAACTTGTCCAGAACAAAGGGGGAATCCACCGAAACCCCTACCACTTCCGCATTTAAAGCATTATAATCGTTTTCATTGGCGTTAGCGGTACACAATTGGGTGGTACAAACGCTGGTGAAAGCCAATGGAAAAAAATGCAAAATCAGGTTTTTCCCTTTATAATCCTGTAATTGAATGGGTTCTAAATCCGTTCCTACCAACTTAAATTCAGGGGCTTTTTCCCCTTTAGTCCGTATAGCCATAGTAGCCTACTTTATTATTTTTCTTGAAATTTGACACGCTAACCAAAGCAATCCCAACCGATAGGAAAGCTACTCTTTCCCTTTTTCTTCGGTAGTATCTTGATTGGCCAAAAACTTTTTGAATACCGTCCAAGAAGTCTCATTTGGACGCTTGTCATCCTTAATCGGTGGCGTGTTATATTCTGGGTAGCGCTCATCCAATATCTTTTGGATCCTTGGCCAAACGTTTTCCTTCTCCAACACCGTTTCCCCTGTAGCGTTGGCAATAATCCAACCGGGCCTGCTTCCCATTTCCATCCATGGGAGCCATTGGGACATCCGTTGCCAAGAAATATTGGAACGACTTAAATCCTTAATCTCGGAATTGGTAAGCTCTTCCGCTTTATAATAGGTATTGAAAATCTCCATGGCATGGTAGGTACCCCCAACATACTTCTGGTAATCCCCTGCAAGCGGGTTCTTATAGAATAAGGGAATCTCGTACGAGGTCACCCCAACATCGCCGTATTTTCTAAAACTGGTTTTTACCGTGGGATTTCCATCTTTATCCTTTTCGTAGACATAACCGCGCATATTTACAGGGTCGTTGGCCACATGCACCACATCTACAAGCTCACCCGTCCAGGGATTCTCCCATTTATCCAATATTTCATCGGTTTTTGGGTCCAAATACATCATAATTTCCCTACTCACGCTTCTAAACCCTTTTCCGCGTACGTCATCCTCCACGCAGTCACATTGCCGCACATTGATTCCGACAACATTAAAAAGATGGCGGTCCTTTTCACCTTGTACCCTACTGTAAATCTTACCCTCCCACATACCATAGGAAGTTTTTCCTTCTTCCAAGGTATTGCAAGTCGTCTTTTGTCGAATTTCCAAGGCTTTTTCACCTTCAAACTTCATGGTTTGGGCTGGCAACGTCCCTATGGTCGCAAATACCAGCATCCCAATAATCTTTGTTCTCATCTGTTTATAATTAAGTGTTTCTCTCTAAAAATTCCCACCAGACACCGTCCGGACTCAATACTGCAAAACAAGGCACCTTTCCATAGGGTGCGATGTCCAATTCCTGCATTTCTTTATGGATTTGGACGCCATTACCCTTTACCCAAGGGTAATACGCCTTTATGTTTTCTACTTCGCACCTGTACATAAGCAATCCCCTATTAGGAGGTACGGCCAAAGCCGAAAAATCCTTGCCTACCACCCCGTCAAACTCGCAGGCTTGGAACATAACATCGCGCGTGCCGTCCAAAGAAAACATGTTTACGTTACAACTCACGTCCGTAATTACATTCATATGAATACCAAACATGTTTTCCATTGGAGTTTCCTTCTTAACGATATACTCGTTCATTAGTGTAAAGCCCAGCTGGTTCTGATAGAAATCCCGCGACG
>CALEYA010000080.1 GCA_937926215.1 uncultured Croceitalea sp.
GAATCGTCCCTGGAGAAAAAAGCAATGTTTTCCGTGTATTTGCCATCAATAGTAGTGTAAGTACCACCGCCGGTTCCCATAAACTGTTTGGTTTCGGTATTGTAGGCAATCCATTGAAATTGGGTGCCAGATAGTATTTTCATTGTTTTTCTGGGTCTCTTGGTATCCCGTATTTGAAACTCGCCGTTTCTCTTACGACCGGACATTAACCATGCTCCCGATAGTGCCCCGGGGGTTCCATTATCAATACGTTTCCAGACAATATCCGAATCTTTGATCTGGAGTTCATTTTCCGACATTTCTATTTCAAAAACACTGCTTGTCCCAACCCGTTCGGGTGTCTTGGAATCGAATTCCACGGTCTCCGTCAAAGAAGTTCCGTCCAAACGCCATGTGCCGCCATTAGTGCTAACAAAAGCCCCTGTTTTGGCGTCATAAAAAGTAGCCACTTGATGGCCTTTTGAGAAAATAACGGTAGAACGAAGCATTTTACCGTCTTGATCCAAAACAGCTTCCCAAGCCCCAGTTAAAGACTGCGCATGGGCAATGCATATGGTGATTAGAAAACTGAAAAAGAAAACCACTTTTTTCATACATCACACTTTTTAATACATGGTATTGGGGTTGGCCGAAGTTTTGGGAATTTGCTGAATGGCGTCCCAATGCTCGCAGATTTTACCATGGGCATCAAACCGCAAAAAATCCATGGTCACGTATTCGTCATTGTCCGGCCAGATTTGATGGGTGTGTAGGGCAACCAAATCGCCTTCGGCAATGCATCGGACAAATTCAATGGACTTGTCTGGATATTCTTGATGCATCCTTTCGAAATAGGTGATAAAACCCTGTGTGCCGTCTGCAACATCTGGATTGTGCTGAATGTATTCTTCGCCAATATACGTTTCCACGGCCTTCTTGGGATTTCCTAGATAGGCCATTTTGTAGAAAGCGATGGCATTTTTCTTGTTACGTTCTAAATCCATATCGGCATTAACTAAAAAATGCCGTTCTTTTTGGAACAGCATTTTATGACGATCAGTAATTATAGCGTTCTTAAGTATTCCGCTACGTCCCTAGCTTCTTCCTCCGTTAAATTTTGATTGAGCATGATGGCATTGTTGTACTCTTTGAGCAAGGCCTTGGCAATAGGATCTTCCTTTAGCATGCCATTAGGGTTCAAGATCATGTTCATGACCCATTCTGGACTGCGACGTTCATAAACCCCTTTCATGGCGGGTCCTATCATCCGCTGTTCCGCCATATGGCAAGCTACACAGATGGCATTGAATTTTGCTTCGCCCCTAGTGGCCATTTCGGTATCTATTTCGTCCGCAAATGCCAGGTTTTTTATGGGACCTACACCTTTATTGTCCAAATCAACAGGAACCCCCTCACTGTCCATTTCTTTTTTATCCGCTGTTTTGGAACGACTTACCTCAAATCCATCTTTCTTTTCTCCCTTTTTTTCTCCGCAACTAGCAATGAATGCGCCAAGAGCAAGTACTAAAACAAGTTTTTTCATTATCTGTTTATTTATTAGGTATTTCTGCTTAAATGAAGCCCTAAGATACTGAACTCATTTAAACTTTTTGGATTGAAGCGAAAATTAGATATTTTTTGCCGTGTTGAAGACTTTTTTGAGTTGCATCCCCCTTGCCGCGAGGCAGGTAGGTGGGCCACGGAAAGAAAAAAAGGCGAAAATGGGCTTAAAAACTTATGGCAAAGTTTAAAAAGTAGGTCCTGCCAAAGCCATACCAGAATTTTGGGGCAAATGAGGGATTATCCCGCAAACTATCTTGTTGAAGTTGGCCAAAATTCCCGTTTCTGCTTTGCTCAAAACCCCCGGTTCTAAAGATGGTATCAAAGGCATTATTTATACTGGCAAAAACACTGATGTAGGTTCCATTTTTAAGCCAAGATTTTCCGCCCACCAGATTTAACAAATAAAAATCGTCCAATTTTGTTTGCCCTAATAATTGGGCCACATTTTCTGGTGTGGCGTTTGGGAATTCCTGTCCCGTTTCCGGGTCCAGAAAAAAACTTCGGGTTCTGGTAATGGTAGAAATATTGGCATAGTTATTTGCCAGATAATTGGTGGTCGCCCCAATCCACCAATACTTGGGATCTCGATATTCAATGCCCAAGGCTATTGCCTGTTGTGGCCCTTGGGCCAGTTTTAGCCCTTTGATAGTGGCTGGGCCCAAGTTAATATTCCCCTCTGTATTGATCAGATCCTCTTCTGCACCCGCAGTATCAAAGTTGATGGTCACGCTTGGGTTGCTGGCAAAAGTATAGTCGCCAAAGTTGGCTACGGCATTAAGTTTTACTTGCGATGAAAGTTCATACTGAAAACCCAATTCCAAGCCTTTGTGAAGTCTATCTAGGCCAGTGAGGACCTCCTGCACAAAATCTGACCCCACACCAGAGTTCACAAAGAAGAAATTGATGTCCGTGGTGTTTTGAAATCTCCCGTAAAATGCGGTTAGCCTACCCGTTAGTTTTGGAAGTCTTATATGATAACTAAGGTCTGCAAAGCTTACTTTTTCATTGTTAAGGCCTGGCACTACCTCATTATTTTCCCTTGGATTAATAAAACTGTTTTGCAGCAAAGGTGCCCTCGTAGCATAACTTGCATTGGCATTAAGCCAATGCCGTCCATTAATGCTATACGACAAGCCTCCTTTGACAGCATAATTATTAAAGTTAAGTGCTTGGCTGGTTCCTAAGGAATTGTCCAAGAAGCGTTGGTTTTGAAAAAGACCGTTACGTTGGTATGCGGTGGATGTCCATTGGGTTGCCAAAAAACTGGTCCACTTGGCCCTATCCAGTTTTAGTTGTGCAAAAGCATTGAATTGTGTCGCCGTAAGGCGGTAATTGTATCCAAAACGTTCCCCTTGTTGTTTTATTAGAGGGCCGTTTACATCATTTTCGGTATCTGAAAATGGGTCGATATCCTCATGGAAATCCGCACCTAAAATATCGGTCAATTCCGCATAATTGTTAGAATCCAGATTCCTGTAGCTAACCCCTAAGTCCAAGGCAAGACCTTCTCTAAGTCCTATGTTAGCTGTACTGGCTAGCTGTAACGATTGATCATCAACA
>CALEYA010000081.1 GCA_937926215.1 uncultured Croceitalea sp.
TCGGAACCTGTGCTGAGCCTTTCGATTGTAGTCGCAGTATCCGGATTAACAAACACCAATTTCCCTTCTGCATTTTCCGTCATAAGGATCATGCCTTGGCTTTCCACTCCGCGTAATTTTCTAGGGGCCAAGTTGACGAGAACGGTGACCTGCTTGCCAACAATATCTTCTGGTTTAAAACTTTCGGCAATGCCGGATACAATGGTACGTACATCCAAGCCCGTATCTACCTTTAAAACCAAGAGCTTGTTGGCCTTTGGCATTTTTTCGGCTTCTAAAATAGTGCCTACCCGCATATCCAGTTTTGTAAAATCATCAAAACCGATTGTTTCCTTTTGGGGTGTTATTTCTTTGTTCTGTTGTTCGTTCACTTTTTTGGTGGCTTCTAATTTTTCCAATTGGGCTTCAATTTCACTGTCCTCTATTTTACGGAACAGCAATTCGCTTTTGTTGATTTGATGTCCGGCAGGAAGGAGCGTTTCTTTTGTAGAGACATCATCCCAAGACATCTCCACTCCACTCGATGTGACGGCTAGTATGGATTTTAATTTGTTTGAGGTAAAGGGTAAAAAGGGCTCGCTCAATACCGCCAAGGCACTGGCAATTTGTAAGGCCACATGCATTACGGTTTTGGTGCGTTCCTCGTCGGTTTTAATTGATTTCCAAGGTTCTTCGTCTGCCAAGTATTTGTTGCCCAAACGCGCCAAATTCAGCAATTCTTGGCTAGCTTCTCTAAACCGGTAACGTTCCAAGGAATCGGAAACAATACCTGGGAATTTTTTTAGCTGCTCCAAAGTTTCGATATCTACTTGGGATAGATCCCCGGCTGCCGGTACATGGCCGTCGTAGTATTTATGGGTCAATACGGTGACCCTATTGATAAAATTTCCAAATATGGCCACGAGCTCATTGTTGTTTCTCGCTTGGAAATCCTTCCACGTAAAATCATTGTCCTTGGTCTCTGGGGCATTGGCCGTCAAGGCATAGCGAAGCACATCTTGCATATCTGGAAACTCCACCAAATACTCATGCAACCAAACGGCCCAGTTTTTAGATGTGGACAGTTTATTGCCCTCAAGGTTTAAAAATTCGTTGGCCGGAACATTTTCCGGTAGAATGTAGTCCCCATGGGCCTTTAGCATACTGGGAAAAATGATACAGTGAAAAACGATGTTATCCTTACCAATAAAATGGAGCATTTTGGTATCCTGATCCTTCCAGTAAGGTTCCCAGTCTTTGTTTTCACGCTTTGCCCATTCTTTGGTAGAGGAGATGTACCCGATAGGGGCATCAAACCACACATAAAGCACTTTGCCCTCGCCCCCTTCTACCGGAACGGGAATGCCCCAATCCAAATCCCGGGTTACGGCACGCGGTTTTAATCCGTCGTCTATCCAAGATTTACATTGTCCATAAACATTGGGTTTCCAATCGTTTTTATGGCCTTCTACGATCCATTCCTTTAAAAAATCCTCATACCTATCCAAGGGCAAAAACCAATGTTTGGTCTTTTTTAAAGTAGGTACGGCACCCGTTATTGTCGATTTTGGTTGTATGAGGTCCGTGGCATTGAGCGATGATCCGCAGTTTTCGCACTGATCCCCGTAGGCTTCTTCATGGCCGCATTTTGGACAGGTACCTATTACAAAGCGATCGGCCAAAAATTGATTGGCCTCCGCATCATACAATTGTTCCGTAGTCTCCTCAATAAAATCCCCTTTTCTATATAGGTTTTCAAAGAACTCCGAAGCCGTGTCATGATGCACCTGTGCTGAGGTTCTGGAATAATTATCAAAGGAAATACCAAAATCCGAAAAGGATTGCTTGATAATACCATGGTATTTATCAATAATATCTTTTGGGGTTACCCCTTCCTTTTTTGCTTTCATGGGAATGGCAAAGCCATGTTCATCACTACCGCAAATAAAGGCCACGTCTTTTCCTTGTAGGCGTTGGTAACGGGCATAGATATCGGCAGGTACGTAGACGCCGGCCAAATGTCCAATATGGATGGGGCCATTGGTATACGGTAGTGCCGCCGTGATGGTATATCGATGCGGTCTTGTAGTAGTTTTGGAAGCGGGTTCCTGTGACATTCCATTACATTTAGGCACCAAAAATACTGAAATTGTAGGTCTAAGATATTATGGTTGGCATGGATTCATCAAAAGTTATCGCTCTTTTGGAGTGGGATTTTAAGTAGGGGAGTCTAAAAAAAAGAAGCCCCTGAATAACGCAACCCAAATTGGGGTGGGGGGTCGCACTATCAGAGGCTCTCGTAAATTGTATCTCCTTTCCTTACATGACCATGACCGATTTACTCATGGATTGCTCCGCAACCTGAATACGGTAAATGTACTTGCCCGTGGAAAGGGTGTCACGCAGGCTTTCCCTAATGTTGATTTCCCTAGAACCTTCCAACATCATTTCATTAAAGACCGTTCCGACATTCTGGCCTAAAAGATTGAACAATTGGATATCCACATGGGCACTAAAGGGCATTTCCAAATGGAT
>CALEYA010000082.1 GCA_937926215.1 uncultured Croceitalea sp.
CCTCTTGGGCCAAAGAAAAGGTAACAGTTGCCATTCCCATAAGGAAGGTACAAGTTAGAACCTTCCAAATATCAATTTGGAAGGTCTTTGTAAAACAAAATCTATCCATTACAACAACTAGAAAAGCAAGCATTATGCCAATCTATTATTTGTGTATTTGACAAGCTACTTGAATACAGGGCTGAGCCTATTTCATTGCATGTACTGTTGCATGAAACTGCTTCACCACCGCAAAAACTTCCGCCAAGAACGGATCTTAATTGTTCTTTTTGAAGTAAATTAACAGTGATGAGTTTCAAGTTTTTTAAACCCAATTTTTTCATAATAAAAAAATTTTAAAATTAAATTTACTTTGACCACTTAGGATTTCATATTCCGCTCTGCGAAGTTTGCAACTTCGTAGCAACATCCGCACTACAACTTACCCCTACTGTGCGAAGTCTGTGACTTCGTACCGTTCTGAGTAAGACCCCACCGTTAGCTGAAGTTTGTAACTCGTGCCTATTACCCCAACCAACCTTCCCTGTCCAAACTACGGTATTGAATGGCTTCGCTAATATGGGTGCCGTTAATGGCAGTAGCATTTTCCAAATCGGCAATGGTACGCGCAACTTTCAATATTCTATCATAGGCCCTTGCCGAGAGGTTAAGGCGTTCCATGGCATTTTTTAGCAGGGACTTGGAAGCATCATCCAGCTTGCAATATTCCCTAATCTGTTTGGTATTCATCTGGGCATTGTAATGCAGGTTTTCAAAGGTTTCAAAACGTTTGGTCTGTAGCTCCCGTGCTGCGGTCACCCGTTTTCGAATTTCCTTGCTACTCTCCCCTTTTCGGTCTTCGGAGAGTTTTTCAAAAGGAACGGGGGTAACTTCAATATGGATATCGATTCTATCCAATAAAGGTCCCGAAATTTTACTTAAATACCGTTGCATTTCTGCTGGAGAAGAAGTGACCGGTGCATCGGGGTCATTAAAATACCCTCCTGGACTTGGGTTCATACTGGCGACTAGCATAAAACTACTGGGATAAGTAACGGCAAACCTTGCCCTTGCAATGGTTACCTCACGGTCTTCCATGGGTTGTCGCATCACTTCCAAGACCCTCCGTTCAAATTCCGGCAATTCGTCCAAAAACAACACCCCATTATGGGAAAGGGAAATCTCCCCCGGTTGGGGGTAACTGCCCCCACCGACCAATGCGGCCGAAGAAATGGTATGGTGAGGCGAACGAAAAGGCCGCTGACTTAGCAAGCCCATATTCTTTATTTTTCCGACCACACTATGGATTTTAGTGGTCTCCAATGCTTCGTGCAAGGTCATGGGCGGTAAAATGGAAGGCAGCCGTTTGGCCAACATGGTCTTACCGGCACCGGGTGGTCCAATAAGGATGATATTGTGTCCCCCGGCAGCAGCAATTTCCATGCACCGCTTGATACTTTCTTGTCCTTTGACATCTGCAAAATCAAACTCCGGAAAGTCCAGGTTCTTATAAAACTCCTTCCGTGTATCAACTATGGTCCGTTCCAATGGGGTTCCCTTGTCAAAAAAATGGATGAGCTGTTCAATGGTTTCTACCCCGTAAACCTCTAAATCACTTACAATAGCGGCTTCTTTTGCGTTTTCCAAGGGGAGGATAAAACCTTTAAAACCTTCTTCTTTTGCCTTTATGGCGATGGGTAAGGCTCCTTTTATGGGTTGTACGCTACCGTCCAATGATAGTTCCCCCATAATAAGGTAATCGCCTATGTTTTCCGATTTTATTTGGTTGGAAGCGGCCAATATCCCCGTAGCTAGGGTAAGGTCGTAGGCGGATCCTTCTTTTCGGAGGTCCGCAGGTGCCATATTGATGGTAATCTTTTTACCGGGAATCTTATAGCCATTATTTTGCAAGGCCGCCGCAATCCTGTAATTGCTCTCCTTGATGGCATTATCCGGTAGGCCTACCAAATGATAGCCTATTCCTTTATCAATGTTTACTTCCACCACAATAGTAGTGGCATCCACTCCAAATACGGCACTTCCAAAAACTTTGGTTAGCATGGGTAGTGTTTTGAACTAAAATACACTTTTACCCATTACAAAGCCAATGGAAAAGATCAAGAAAGCGATAAAATGGTTAAAATTTACTCTGGCGGGATAAAATCCAATTTCGAATTCGCAGTTTCAACTATTTCCTCCTTATTCAGCATCATCTTTCTGAACTCACCATCGATATACATTTGTGCTTGGTCCTTATAATACCGACTTAGGGGATTTCCGGACTGCCCCGTGGGAAGAATACTGATACTGTTCTCAATATCCGAAAAGTCAACAATCCGTCTTGTGGAAGGTCCAACGTTTACCTTATAGAACCCCGTACTGTCTAAGGGGAAAGCCAAATTATTGATAACCTCCCTTGATCCGTTTACCGGAAAAGGACCTACATTAAAGTATTTGCGCAAAGCGTCTACTTGCCCTATTGGATGGTTATGCTCCAGGGTATGGACTTTACCCCAATGCCATTGCATATAATCAGGCCCAAAATCCTCTTCCAAGGACATCCACGCTTCCTTAAAGGACTTTGTGGCCATATCGGACATGGTTTCCTTGATATCTTTGGTATGGATATTATCCCTCCATATCCGCTGTTTTTTGCCCGGTCCATGGACAATTTGGCGTTTTACCAAATGCGTAGCCAGAAATTCCTTGAACATTTCGGGACCTAATTCGTCTTCAAATATATTTTTCAGGGCAAAGTATTCGACCCTGTGGTACAAGGTTGCACTAGTGTTTTCCAAGGTATAATCCCCTTTCCAATTTTTAAAGGCATCCAATGCCTTTAGCTGTTCTTCGGTGAATTTGGAAATATCGATGGACTTTATAAAGTTTGTGATCAGCTCCGGGTTTACGGCAGATGTAACATCTAGGATCATTGCTGAGACCGTCTCCTTGTCCCAGTCGTTCTTTACGTCCAAAAGATTCACGATACGTTTTGCCCTATTCTCCGGTAAATAATAACCCGGATACAACCCTCCTCCAATACTATCGGGTTGATTGTTGGCGGAATAGACATAATTCCACGACGGGTTTATAGCATGCGGATTTTCCTCAAAATCCAGATAGCTCTGGCGTTCTTCTTCTCCCGAAGTCCCATCCAATATGAATTTGGTAGAAATACTATCCGGCATTTGGTACAGTTTGGCAGTTGCCCACCAAGCTACATTACCTTTTGCATCACCATACATAATATTGAGTCCCGGCGCATGGATTTTAGGCAAACTTTGTTGGAATTCTTGGATGTTGGTCGCCGTGTTCATTTGATACAGCCCCTCCAAGGCCTTGTTTTCAACTTGCGTATATATCCAAGACATAGCTATCGGGCGTTCGCCCTTAACCTGATTGGCAATACCATTTACTATGGGTCCATGCTGCGATTTTTTAAATCGGAATGGAATGGAATCCCCATTTTTATCGATGATGGTTTTAGTTACCAATTCATAGTTGGCCCAACCGTCTTTCGTCTTATATAAGCTTGAATCTGTTGGGTGGTTTTGTTCGTAATAGAAATCAAGGTCATCGTTTTGGAACATGGTCAGGCCAAAAGCCAAATTCCTATCATGCGCCAGCAATGGAAATGGCATTCCCGCAATATGGTAGCCATACTTCTCATAGGTTGGCGTACTTAGATGTGCCTCATACCAAACCGAAGGTTGTGAAAAACCGATATGCGGGTCATTGGCAAGAATGACTTTTCCATTCTTTGTTTTGTTTGGGGCCAGCACCCAACTGTTACTGCCTACAAATTGTGGTACAGGTAGACTTTTAAGTGCCTTGGCAACATTGGCAGCCAAGGTGTTTGGAACAGAATCCAATTCGTCAGGCTTATAATTTTTAATAAATACCGATGACGTGTCGGAATCTATGACCAAGTCATTGATATACGCCGCCCCCAACTTATTTTTAATATTGGTCAATAGCGGGTCCGTTTTGTGCCCCATGGCGAAGCTGAAGGCCATATAACCCATAGTATTTAGTACATCTTCCAGCGAAAACTTGGTTTTGTCAAGCCCTGTGAGGTAAAACTCCACTGGTGTGGGTCCTTCGTCTATAAAAGCATTTATACCCTCCAGATAGGCAGTGGTCCATTGATACATTTCTGATTCAACGTCCAGATGTTTGACCGTTTCAATCGAATTTTCATCAATACCCAAGGAGAGAAAAAATTGATCGGTTTCCAACATCTTATCCGCACCAAACACTTGGGAAAGTCGCCCTTTTGCAATCCTACGCAACAATTCCATTTGCCATAGGCGATCTTGGGCATGCACATACCCCAAAGCCCTAAACGCATCTTTATTGTTATCCGCATAAATGTGAGGGATTCCGTAAGGGTCATAGTACGTAGATACCTTGGCCTGCAACCCCTCCAAATACTGCTCCCCTTCATAGGTTGGGGTCAAGGTGTGCATAAAACCCCAAAAAAGGATAACTAGGGTAATAACTAGAATACCTAGGGTAATAAGTACCTTCTTTAAAAAGCGCATAATTGTGATTCTTGGTTGATGTGCCTAATTTAGGTAAAAACAAGTACTATTTCATAGTTAAATTATACCTATCCAAACCAGATTCCAACCAATCTTTATAGGATTGGACATCAACATATTGAATGGGAGCATTTAACACTTCCAGTTCCGGTGTTAAAAGGACATAATAGGGTTGTGAGGCCGCATTAAAGTTAATGGTTTGAAAAGTACCCCATTTCTCACCTACGGTCTTTATGGTTTTAATTCTTCCTGAATCGTATTGAAAGTCAAATTGTGACGCTATCGGAAGTTCTTTTCTATCATCGACATATAGGGAAATCAATACATAATCATCTCGAAGCATAGGAAACACTGTGGCATCACTCCAAACGTTTTCTTCCATTCGCCTGCAATTAACACAGGCCCAACCCGTAAAATCCAATAGAATAGGTTTGTTGGTTTCTTTGGCGTGTGCTACGCCTGCTTCAAAATCCTTAAAACAATCCAATCCTAAAGGGCAATCCGTTTCCGTAGCATGTACGCTGTAAAAATCTGGCGGTGGAAAACCACTTAAAATTTTTAGGTCTACCGTTTTAGTGAGTCCAAGACCTAAGTATACCACCATAAGAAGACTTACGAAGCCTGTTGCTTTTCTTGCTAAGCTTAGTTTTTGTTTGGGACCATCATGCGGAAACTTGAAAATCCCAAAAAGATAGAGTGTCAACAACACAAAAAGTACGATCCAAATGCCTATAAATAGTTCTCTTTTAAGAATGCCCCATCCACCAACAAGATCGGCGTTTGAAAGGAACTTTAATGCCAATGCCAATTCCAGAAAGCCAAGAACTACTTTAACCGTAGTCATCCACCCTCCCGATTTTGGTAGGGAATTTAACCAAGCCGGAAATAAAGCAAAGAGCATAAAGGGTAAGGCCAATGCCGCACCAAAACCTGTCATTCCTGCAGATAGGTTTTGGGCCACCTGCCCTTCTGCCAAAGTCGTACTACCCAACAATCCGCCTAAAATTGGCCCGGTACACGAAAATGAGACTATGGCCAAGGTCAACGCCATAAAAAAGATGC
>CALEYA010000083.1 GCA_937926215.1 uncultured Croceitalea sp.
AAGCGTATTTTTTGAACTAGGGGGAGCACAAGCCCGTGTTATTACGGAAAATGTAGCACCTTATGCCCTGTTCGGTGATAGTAGGGGCAATTATCGTCCTAATATTTTTCCGGTAGGGGATTATCAGCTCACGGCAACGCCCTATAGTGGGGATAGGCGCCAAGGAACCGAGGGAACTCCCATGAGTATCAATTTTAGTTTTGTTCCCGAAGCAGCGGCAATCAATCAAATCAACCTAAGCATTTATCCCAACCCAAGTGTAAGCAGTGTCATGGCCACTTTTGATGCAGAGGAAGAGGTACAGGAAGAGGTAAAGGTAGAAGTCATCCAAGTATTCGATGTGCAAGGAAGGCTCATACGCACCTATGATGCCAAAAAAGTTAAGGAAGGTGACGGATACCGACTGGAAGTATATGATATGCCCGCAGGTTCTTATTTCCTTAGAACACAGGATGCCCAAGGATTCAATTATCAAAAACAGATGGTTATTAAGCGGTAACAGTTATTTTTTTAAAAAGGAAAAGCCACTCAGCACCCTGAGTGGCTTTTACGTTTTCTAACTTTAAGGGGATTACTCTTGCATCGTATGATATACGTTTTGCACATCATCGTCTTCCTCAATCTTTTCCAAAAGCTTTTCTACATCCGCTGTTTGTTCTTCGTTCAGCGCTTTGGTGACTTGTGGGATACGTTCAAACCCCGAAGAAAGGATTTCAATTTCCCTAGTTTCCAATTCTTTTTGTATAGCCCCAAAACTTTCAAAAGGGGCATAGATCAAGATACCATCCTCGTCCACAAAAACCTCCTCGGCCCCAAAATCTATAAATTCCAATTCCAATTCTTCAGCATCGATACCTTCTGCTGCAATCCTAAAATTGCAGGTATGATCAAACATAAACTCCACGGAACCAGAGGTGCCCAAACTACCGTTACATTTATTAAAATAGCTTCTGATATTGGCAACGGTGCGGGTATTGTTGTCCGTAGCGGTTTCAACGAGTATGGCAATGCCGTGCGGGGCATAACCCTCAAAAAGGACTTCTTTATAGTCCCCTTGATTTTTGTCCGAAGCCCGTTTTATGGCACGCTCAATATTATCCTTGGGCATGTTTACTGACTTGGCGTTTTGGATTACCGCACGTAACCTAGAGTTACCGTCTGGGTCTGGGCCACCCTCTTTTACCGCCATGACAATATCCTTGCCAATACGGGTAAATGCCTTGGACATGGCCGCCCAACGTTTCATTTTACGTGCTTTTCTAAACTCAAACGCTCTTCCCATAAATCGAATCTTATTTTTTCGCTGCAAGCAAATTTAACAAATCACCTAGCATTTGGCAACACCCTATTTTTTATGCAACTATGACGGTATCTATGGTCTTGGCCAAGTTAAAATCGTTTTGGGTAATGCCGCCAACATCGTGGGTGTTTAACCTAATGGTAAGGGTATTGTATACGTTTTCCCAATCCGGATGGTGCCCTTGCGCTTCGCATTCAAAAGCAATTCTGGTCATGGCAGCAAAAGCTTCTTTGAAATTCTTGAATTTGAATGTTTTGCACAACGATCCATCAGCATGGTCCCAATTGTTCAATGTGGAAAGTTTTTCCCGTATTTCCGGTTCGCTTAATTTTTTCATCATACGATAAGATATAAAAGTTTTCCGTTAGTCCGTAGTAAGATGGTGTTCAATAATCTCCTGATAGGAAACCTGAAGGTTTTTGGGCAGTATATTCTGTTTGGGAAGCACTGCCAAATACCGGTCCTCATTGGTGGTGTATACTTTTTTGAGTACCGGATGGTAATTGCCCAGGCGTTTGATGATTTCTTTGATAAAATCTTCGTGATGCACCAAATCTGCACTGCCCAAGTGAAAGATGCCATACTTATCTTGGTTGATCAAATAATGGACTTGCTGCATAAGACGATCATCATTGGTAACGTTAATGATAAGGTTGGGAAACACTTCAATGGGTTCGTTGGTTTCCAATAAATTTTTGATTTCCCTTATCCTAGGGGAAGCATTCCCAAAGACCATAGGTACCCTTAGGATCCCTACTTTCTTTTTGGGTAGGCGCATCATCATATTTTCGATCCTAATCTTTAGCCTTCCGTAGATGCTTTCGGATAAGGTTTTGTCATTTTCATAGGATGGATACTTGCTATAGGCATCAAAAACGTTTGCCGATGAAATAAAATAAAGCGTTGTTCGATGTTGTGCCACATACTCCAACAAGTGCATATGGGCTTGTACCTGTGCTTTAAAATCACCTCTAATCGCAGATATAATGTAATCTGGCTGTACACTTTGAAGAATAGGAAAAATATCATCTTGCTGTAGATCGTACGCAAAGAATTGCCCATTATCCCTAAAGGAAGTGTTGGTAAAATAGGTGCCATAGGTATCAAAGTAACTACGGAGTTCCCTGTAAAGGGCATTGCCAATAAAGCCACTGGCACCAAGAATAAGTATTTTCTTTTTCTTCAAGATTTAAAAAATTGAAAGCCCTATTCTTGTTGTTAATTTTTCTAGGGCCTGCATTCCTAGTTTGGAATTTCCCTTTTCGTTTAGTCCGGGTGACCAAGTTGCCACGCAAAATTTACCAGGCAGTAAGGCAACAATACCCCCGCCTACACCACTTTTTCCGGGTAGGCCTACCTTAAAGGCAAATTCCCCAGCTTCATCATAAAATCCCGAAGTAAGCATTATGGCATTGATTCTCTTGATTTGATTGGTATTGAGATATTCATGGTTTCGCAAGCACTTCCCCCTATTGGAGAACATATAAAAAACGTGGACCAGTTGTTCGCAAGACATGCTTAAGGAGCAGGCATGAAAGTAAAAATCCAATACCTCTTCCACAGGATGATGAAGGTTGTTAAAGGACTTGATCAAGTTGGCCGCAGCATAATTTCTAAAACCGGTTTTTTGCTCAGATGCCGCAACATGGGTATCATACGCAATGGAGGGGTCATTGGTGATATTGCGCACATATTCCAAAAACGCCTCTTTTGGATTTTTTAGTTGCGAAATGAGGACGTCGGCAATTACGATGGCTCCGGCATTAATCAACGGGTTTCTCGGTATGCCATTTTCCATTTCAAGCAAGGATAAATGGTTAAAAGGATCCCCGGAAGGTTCAACGTCAACCCGTTTCCATAAGTCGTTTCCTAAAAGCCCAAAAGCCATGGAAAGGGTCAAGACTTTGGAAATACTTTGAATGGAGAAACGCTCTTCCGCATCGCCCGCTTTGAATAGTCTTCCATGTTCATCCAAAAGACCAATCCCAAATTTATTCTTGTCCACCTTAGCCAGTTCAGGAATGTAGTTTGCTACCTTTCCTTTGTGACTTTCGGCTTTTGCTTCTTTGGTAATAGTATCCAGAATGTCTTGAATTGCTATCATCCGGCCTTATAAAATGGAAGTTTTACTACTGTTGCGGGAATTGTTTTCTTTCTAATTTGAATGTGGATTTGGTCGCCTGGTTTGGTCATGGCAAGGGGTACATAACCCAAACCGATACCTTTTCCCAAAGAAGGGGACATGGTGCCGGAGGTTACCCTACCTATGGTATCTTGATTGCCGTCAACAATAGCATAACCATTGCGCGGAATGGCTTTTTGATCCATTTCAAAGCCAACCAATTTTTGATTGACCCCTGCTTCTTTTTGTTGGGCCAATGCATTGGAATTCACAAAATCCTTGGTGAATTTGGTAACCCATCCCAATCCAGCCTCCAGTGGGGAAGTGGTATCATCAATATCGTTTCCGTACAGACAATAGCCCATTTCCAAACGTAAGGTGTCCCTTGCGGCAAGCCCTATCGGTTTTATTCCTAACGAAGCCCCGGCTTCTAATACCTTGTCCCATACTTGTTGGACTTCGGTATTCTTACAGTAGATTTCAAAACCTCCGGAACCTGTATATCCTGTGGCAGAAATGATCACATGGTCTATACCGGCAAAATCGCCCACGATAAAATTATAGAATTTGATAGCTGCTAAATCGTGTGATGATAAGGATTGCATGGCTTCAACCGCCTTCGGTCCCTGTATGGCCAACAAGGAGTAGGCTTCGGATATATCTTTCATTTCCGCGCCAATGTCAGCATTGTATTTGGAAATATGTTGCCAATCTTTTTCAATATTGGAGGCATTGACCACCAAAAGATAGGTTTCCTCTTTTATCTTGTAGATGATCAAATCATCCACGATACCACCCGTTTCATTGGGCAAATAGCTGTATTGCGCTTTACCTATAGTGAGTTTGGTGGCATCATTGGAGCTCACTTTTTGTATCAGGTTTAGGGCATTGGGCCCTTCAATAAGAAACTCCCCCATATGCGAAACGTCAAAAACACCTAAGGCTTTACGTACGGTTGCATGTTCTACGGTGACCCCTTCATAAGAAACGGGCATATTATATCCTGCAAAAGGAACCATTTTGGCCTTAAGTTCAATATGGGTTTGCGTGAGCGCGGTATTTTTCATTTTCTTTAGTTAATCCCGCAAAAATATCGAATTATTCAGGCTTAGTTCCTAAAGAAAGGAGCAATATTTATGGATTTATGTTGCCGATAGCAAAAACGATTTCAATTCGTCATAGGTGCTTATGCACTTTGCCCGCTTTTTACCATCCATTACTTTTTTTATTTGCTCGGGCATGGCAGGAGTATGGTTCAGGGTGTCTTGTACAACATCCAAAAATTTGATGGGATGTGCGGTCTCCAAGAAAATACCGTATGTATTGGGCTGATCGGACAAGTATTTTTTTAACCCCAAATAGCCAACTGCCCCATGGGGGTCCGCTACATACCCTGTCTCTTTGTAAATGGTTTTCATCGCTTCCCTTGTGGCCTTATCGTCAAAAGAATAGGAGGAGAGGTGCTCGCTTAAATTTTCAAAGTCATCTTGATACAAGTGTCGTATGCGGATGAAATTGCTGGGGTCACCCACGTCCATGGCGTTGGAAATCGTTGCCGTGGAAGGTTTGGGTTGGTATCGGTTGGTTTCCATGAACTGTGGCACGGTATCATTCACATTGGTAGCGGCAACAAAGTGCTTAACGGGCATGCCCAACTTTTGGGCGACCATACCCGCACAGATATTACCAAAATTCCCCGATGGTACTGAAAATACCAAGGCATCCCCCTTACTTTTAGCCTGTTTGTAGGCAAAAAGAAAATAAAACAATTGTGGTAACCATCGGGCTACGTTAATACTATTGGCAGAGGTGAGTTTTTTTGTATGGGTAATATCCCCATCCAAGAAAGCGGTTTTTACCATGTGTTGGCAATCGTCAAAAGTGCCTTCTACCTCCAAAGCGGTGATGTTTTGACCAAGCGTGGTCAGTTGCTTCTCTTGTATGGCACTTACCTTTCCACTGGGGTATAGGATGACTACTTTTACCCCTTTTACGCCAAGGAAACCGTTGGCAACGGCTCCTCCGGTATCCCCAGATGTTGCCACTAGAACGGTTACTTCTTCGTTAGTAGTATTTGTAGAAAAGTACCCTAAACAATTGGCCATAAAGCGTGCACCTACGTCCTTAAAAGCCATGGTAGGCCCATGAAAAAGCTCCAGGGTGCCAATATTAGGGGCTATGTCCACTACCGGAAAATCAAAATCCAGCACCTTGGTCAAAATATCCTTTAAGACCTTATCTGGAACATCATCCGTTACAAACTGCCGGATGGCACTAAAGGCAATTTCCAAATTGGAACGGTCCTCGATGGTATCAAAAAACGATTTTGGTAATGGGGTTATACTTTCCGGAAAATATAAGCCCCTATCCGGCGCAATCCCGGCAATGACCGCCTCCTTAAAACTTGCGGTGTTTTCTTTGTTCTCTAAGCTGTAAAAGTTCATGCTTTCTCGCTAATTGGTTGTACGCCTTTGGCGCTAATTTTGGAAACGTGCACATCAAAATCCAAATCGGTTTTAGCATAAACGGCTTCCATGGCCTTAGCTACTTTGGTTGCCGTTTCCAAACCTTTACTCAGTGCAAAAATAGAAGGCCCGGAGCCTGATATTCCGGTGCCTAAGGCACCTTGTTCCAATACCTTCGTTTTTACGTTTTCAAATTCCGGAATCAAAATGGAGCGTATGGGTTCAATGATGTGATCTTCCAGGGAGCGTCCTATAAGGTCATAGTCTTCGGTAAACAGTCCGGCAACCAATCCGCCCAGGTTTCCCCATTGCTGTATCCCTTTTTCCAAGGTGATATTGGTCTTTAGGATTTTACGGGAATCCGAGGTTTTAATTTCTATCTGCGGATGGACCACCGTGGCGTACAATTCACTGGGTGTATGTATGGGGACAATGTCCAAGGGCGTATAGCTCCTGACCAAAGTGAATCCCCCATAAATGGCAGGTGCCACATTATCCGCATGGGCTACTTTGCTCGCTAATTTTTCCCCTTGCATGGCAAATTCAACCAGTTCCAAAGGACTAAAAGGTGTATCCAAAAGCTGGTTCATGGCCCAAACCGCACCTGCCGAACTTGCAGCACTACTACCAATACCGCTTCCGGGTTTTATATTTTTATGGATTTCGATTTCAAAACCATGCGAATAGGAACTTTTTTCCAATAGCGCCATACCTGCTACACCAGCTACGTTTTTATCCGTTTCCAACGGCAATTCTTGCCCGATAATTTTACTGATTCGAATCGTAGGCTCATCAATCTTACGAACCACCATTTCATCACCCACACTTTCCAATGCCAGTCCCAATACATCAAACCCGCAGGATACGTTTGCAATTGTTGCCGGACAAAAAACTTTTAGTTCATCCATGATCAAAAATTTCCTATTCGTATAATATCCGCAAATATTCCAGAAGCCGTTACATCCGCTCCAGCACCGGCCCCTTTAATGATCATAGGCTGATTTGGATAACGTTGGGTGTAGAATAGCACGATATTGTCACTGCCCTCCAAATTGTAAAAATCATGTCCCTTGGGGATTTCCTGTAACCCTACTTTGGCCTTGCCATTTTCAAACTGGGCCACATATTTCAATTTGCTTTCGTTTTCTTGTGCGCTGCGGTATCGCTGTTGAAAGGTATCTTCATGCTTTATCAAAGAAGCAAAGAAATCTTCATTGGAGTTGGTTTCCAGACTTTCTTTAGGTAAAAAGGCATCGTTTTCAATAGCTTCCAATTCCAATTGATGGCCACTTTCCCTAGCAAGAATCAAAATTTTGCGCATCACGTCCACACCGCTTAGGTCTATCGTAGGGTCCGGTTCCGTATAGCCTTCCTCTTGGGCTTGCTTTACCACATCATGAAAAGTGGATGTATCATTGAAATTATTGAATACAAAATTCAAGCTTCCGGAAAGTACGGCCTGTATTTTATTCACCTTATCACCAGAGGCGATCAAATGCTTTAGGGTATCAATAATAGGAAGTCCAGCACCTACATTCGTTTCGAATAAAAATGGGGCGTTGTATTTTTTGGATAGTTCCTTTAAGCTTTTGTACTTGGTATAGGCCGAAGAACATGCAATTTTATTACAGGTAACTACGGCAATACTGTTCCCTAAATAACTAGCGTAGGTAGCCGCAACATCGGCACTGGCCGTATTATCCACAAAGATGCTGTTTCTAAGATTGAGTGCCTTTACCGTCCCAAGGAATTTGTCCATATGGGCAGTTTCACCTCCGGCAAGGGCTTTTTCCCAAGCGTCCAAAGCAATGCCGTTATCATCAAAAACCATGGTTCTCGAATTGGCCATACCTACAACCCTGATGTTCAGTTTTAACTCCTCCCTTAAAAATGAATTTTGTTGTTGTATCTGATTTAGGAATTTGGCACCCACGTTCCCCACGCCCATGACAAAAAGATTGAGTTGTTTGATGTTTTCTTCAAAAAACTCTTCATGTAGTGCGTTTACAGCTTTCTTGACATCGTGCTCAGCAATGACTGCGGAGATATTGCGCTCTGATGCTCCTTGGGCTATGGCCCTGATATTTACGTTGTTTTTTCCTAGGGTACTGAACATTTTTCCGCTCAGGCCTTGATGACTTTTCATATTATCCCCCACCAAAGCAATAATGGAGAGGTCACTTTCCGTAACTATAGGATCAATTTTCTTGGAAAGGATTTCGTATTCAAAAGCTTGGTTTATGGCAATGGCGGCCCTGGTCGCATCATCATCGGAAATCCCAATGCAAATGGAATGTTCGGAAGACGCTTGCGTAATCATGACCACACTAATATTTTCTTGGGCCAAGGTTTCAAAAAAACGTTTGGAAATTCCGGGTATTCCCACCATGCCCGGTCCTTCCAGCGAGAGTAGCGTAATATTACCAACGTGGCTTATGCCCCTAACCGTTTTTCCTTTTCCATTTTTGTTTTTGGTTATCAAGGTTCCTTCATCATGGGGTGCAAACGTATTTTTGATGACGATTGGAATGCCTTGGTTCAATACCGGTTGGATCGTCGGCGGGTACAATACCTTTGCCCCAAAATGCGAAAGTTCCATAGCTTCTTCATATGAAATATGGGCTACTGACTTTGCCTGTTTTACCAACTTTGGATTGGCGGTGTACATGCCGCTAACATCGGTCCATATTTCCAGTACTTCTGCTTTCACCGCACCTGCGATAATGGCTGCGGTATAATCGGAACCACCCCTACCCAAGGTAGTTGCCGCCCCAACCGCTGTAGACGCTACAAAACCGGGAACTACGGTAATTTGGCTTGGGACTTGCTTAAAATAGTTGGAAATGGACGGCTTTGTCGTATCAAAATCTACAACGGCCTTGCCATAATTATCGTTGGTAGTTATAAGTTCCCTGCCATTTTTAAGAAGGGCATCCAGTCCTTGGTCCTTAAAATATGCGCTGATGATAAAAGATGATAACAGTTCCCCGTAACTCACCACTTTATCCGTAAGTTTTGGTGTTGCTTCCCCAATAAGGGAGGCCCCCTCCAAAAGGGTTTCCAAATCGTTGGTCGTGCTTTTGACACTACTTAGAATACCACTTTGTTCCGCAACGGGAAAGAGTTCCCTTACCGTATCTAAATGGCGTTTTTCTATAGTATCAAAACCATCCTTAAAACTAGTATCTTGTTTTGCCGCTTTATGCAAGGTGTCCAAAAGGAGATCCGTAACGCCGCCAAAAGCGGATACTACAACCGCAAGCTGAGTCGCGCCCTGGTTGGCAACAATGTCCTTAACAAGTTTTATATTTTCTGAATTGGCAACCGAAGTGCCGCCAAATTTTAAGATTTTCATTATGTATTGGTTTGAAATGGAATTTGATAAACAAATATGGTACGGACGTATATATAGCAGCTTACCCCAAAGGGGTTGTGGTGAAAGTTGTGAAGAAGGTATTTGTTAGATTTCTGTACATCAAAAAAATACTTGTGTCCAATTGTTTACAATTCAACGCTATTGCGAAATCAAAAGTACTACTTTTGCCCAGTACGCCAAACTAAGGGTTGTTTTTTATCAAAAAAGCAACGTAAACACAATTTTTTAACGGAATGAAAATTTTTTCTGCTGAACAAATCTATGCTGCTGATAAATTCACAATCGAAAAACAAGGAATTGACAGCAATGCATTGATGGAGCGTGCCGCCACCCAAATTTTTGAGTGGATGCATGCCAGATTACAAGGTGCCAAAGTAAAAATCCACCTTTTTTGTGGTATTGGGAATAATGGTGGGGATGGTATAGCGCTTGCACGACATCTTTTGGAACACGGTTATGAAATAGCCGTATATGTGGTGAATTATAGCGACAAGCGATCTAAGGATTTCTTGATCAATTTAGACCGACTGAAAGAACGTAAGGTTTGGCCAGAGTTTTTGGATTCCGATTGTGATTTTCCGACGATAGGCAGGGAAGATATTGTAGTGGACGCCATTTTTGGCATAGGACTTAACCGCGAACCTGATGCTTGGGTAGCGAAACTCATTGCACATATCAACACCTCCATGGCATTTGTGTTGGCTATTGATATTCCTTCTGGCTTGTTTATGGATCGCACCCCAAAAGACAGTACCGCGGTGGTCAGGGCAAATTTTGTATTGAGCTTTCAAGCCCCCAAATTACCGTTCTTTTTACCGGAAACAGGGGTATATCTTAACCAATGGGAACTGCTTGACATTGGTTTGGACGGTGAATTTTTGATGAAGGAACCCGTAGGGTATGAATTTATGGGGAAACCTGAGGTCATGCCATTGTATAGGCCGCGATTAAAGTTTTCCCATAAGGGAAATTATGGTCACTCCCTAATCTTGGGAGGCAGCTACGGAAAGATTGGAGCGGTACAATTGGCGGCAAAAGCCTGTTTGTCCGTAGGTAGTGGTTTGGTTACGGCTTACGTACCAGAATGTGGGTATGTGCCTTTACAGACAGCACTTCCGGAAATTATGGTAATAACAGATGATGAAGCGGACAAGGTAAAAGATATTGAGTTTGATATAGTTCCAACTACTATTGCCCTTGGTATGGGCATGGGAACCCATGAGGATACCGCAAAAGCGTTTTCCAAGTTTTTGGAGACCAATACGGTACCTTTGGTTTTGGATGCCGATGCCCTTAATATCCTATCAAAGCATAAAAGCCTTTTAAAGAAACTGCCGCCAAATAGTGTGCTTACACCGCACCCCAAAGAACTACAACGACTTTTGGGCGATTGGAAAGATGATTTTGAAAAACTGGAGAAGGCTAAAAAATTCGCCAATGAATACAAGCTTATCTTGATTATCAAAGGAGCACATACAATTACGTTATATGAGGATGGGGCCTATATTAATTCTACGGGCAATCCGGGTATGGCAACGGCCGGAAGCGGTGATGTTTTAGCGGGTATGATCTGCGGACTAATTGCCCAAGGGTATCCCGCATTGCATGCTGCCCTATTTGGGGTTTACTTACATGGTCTCGCGGGGGATTTGTGCGTGCCTACTATGGGTTATGAGTCCCTAACGGCATCAAAGTTGGTGGACGCCATAGGTGCTGCGTATGTAAAATTATTTGAAAGACCCCAAGAACAACAGGAAGGTAGTGTTGGCTAATTTTTCTTTTTATGGATACTTTTACTAACCCGTTTTTTAACCCACTTTAAGGCGTTTTCATATTCAATGAAAAATTCCATGTTCTTTTTATAGAACATCTTTTCAATCTTAAAGTTATGCATATCTATCTCCTTTTTGGAAACAATGGCAAAGGCCTTTAAATTTTCCAATCCCCTTAAATAGGTATATATGATGGGGTCGATAGCGTAAGAGTTTTTCCTAAGGCTTATATAGCCAAAGCATTTGCCCCTAAAATGTATCTCGGATATTCCAATAATTTGATATGCGCGCTCCAATGTGAGTGTAGATCCTTCTTCAAAAGTGGCTACTATATAGTTATCATAAACCTGTACAACCCCAATATCCAAATGATATTCCTTTACAACAATGGCTTTCCTAGTGAAACCAATCTTCATTCTCGTTCTTATAGTGTTATGGCGAATGTAGATTTATGATATACGAAACTGAAAAATTTTAGATTAAAAGCAAAAATATCGTGTATAACGTTCACCATTTTGAATTATGTGTTTTTTTCTTGCAAAAGTCTACGTATACAACAAAAAAAGGAAGTCCTTTAAGACTTCCTTTTTTAAGTTATGCAAAGAGAGGCCTGTTTTAAGCCTCAGATGATTTTTTAGCTTTCTTTATCTTAATGGTGAGCTCTTCTTTTTTCTCATCCAAATCCATGTAAATACTATCACCTTCATTAAGGTTGGAATTCACGATTTCCTCGGCCAGGGCATCTTCAATATATTTTTGAATAGCACGTTTTAGTGGTCTGGCACCGTACTGTTTGTCAAAACCTTTCTCGGCGATATAGTCTTTGGCCTTGTCCGTTAGGTTAAGATCGTACCCAATATCCTTTATGCGGTTAAAGAGTTTATCCAATTCAATATCGATAATTTTATGGATGTCCTCACGCTCCAAGGCATTGAATACGATGACGTCATCTATCCTGTTCAAAAATTCCGGGGCAAAAGCCTTTTTAAGTGCATTTTCTATCACACCCTTTTGATAGCTGTCTGCCTGTGCTTCTCTGGAAGCGGTTCCAAAACCGACACCTTGTCCAAAATCTTTTAATTGGCGCGCACCGATGTTGGAAGTCATAATGATGATCGTATTCCTAAAATCTATTTTTCTTCCCAGACTATCGGTCAAAAATCCGTCATCCAGTACCTGTAGCATCATATTAAACACATCTGGGTGCGCTTTTTCCACCTCATCCAAAAGAATCACGGAATACGGTTTTCTCCTAACTTTTTCCGTTAACTGACCCCCTTCTTCATAGCCTACATACCCTGGAGGGGCACCAACGAGTCTGGATATGGCGAATTTTTCCATGTATTCACTCATATCGATTCGTATAAGGGCATCTTCAGAATCAAACAGCTCCTTAGCCAATATTTTGGCCAATTGCGTTTTACCAACACCGGTTTGGCCTAAGAAAATAAAGGAACCAATAGGCTTGTTGGGATCTTTGAGCCCCGCCCTGTTGCGTTGTATGGCTTTTGCTACTTTGGCAACGGCATCGTCCTGTCCAATTACGAAACCTTTAATGAGTTCCGGCAATTCTGCCAGTTTATTGCTTTCCGTTTGTGCAATTCTGTTTACGGGTATTCCACTCATCATGGAAACTACGTCCGCAACATTATCTTCAGAAACGGTTTCACGGTTTAGTTTGCTATCTTCTTCCCATCGTTCTTGGGCAGAAGCCAAGTCTTTTTCTAGACGTTTTTCGTCATCACGCAGTTTGGCAGCTTCTTCATACTTCTGCTTCTTGACCACGCTATTCTTTAGATCGCGAACATCTTCCAACTGTTTTTCAAGTTCCAGAATCTGTTTGGGAACGTCCATATTTACAATATGTACCCTAGATCCCGCTTCATCCAATGCATCAATGGCCTTGTCCGGCAAAAACCTATCGGTCATATACCTATTGGTCAATTTTACACAGGCAATAATAGCTTCGTCCGTATACACCACATTATGATGGTCTTCATACTTGCTTTTGATGTTCATCAAAATCTCAATGGTTTCCTCTACGGTCGTAGGCTCTACCATGACCTTTTGAAAACGTCTTTCCAAGGCACCATCTTTCTCTATATACTGTCTGTACTCATCTAAGGTAGTTGCACCAACACATTGGATTTCCCCCCTGGCCAATGCAGGTTTGAACATGTTGGAGGCATCAAGGCTGCCCGTAGCACCCCCGGCACCTACTATAGTATGTATTTCATCAATGAAAAGAATAATGTCATTATTCTTTTCCAACTCGTTCATAACGGCCTTCATCCGTTCCTCAAACTGGCCACGGTATTTGGTGCCTGCTACCAGAGAAGCAAGGTCCAAAGTCACCACGCGTTTTCCGTAAAGGATTCGGGATACTTTTTTAGTGATAATACGCAATGCAAGTCCTTCTGCAATCGCACTCTTTCCTACACCGGGTTCACCTATGAGTAGGGGATTGTTCTTTTTTCTTCTGCTTAAGATCTGGGATACCCGTTCTATTTCTTTTTCCCTTCCTACCACGGGATCCAACTTGTTTTCTTCGGCAAGCTTTGTCAGGTCCCTGCCAAAGTTGTCCAATACCGGGGTTTTGGATTTTTTATTGCCCTTTTGGGCACCAGTGGAACCGAAGGTGCTTTCTTTGGAATCGCCGGTATCGTCAGAATCACTTGGAAAAGACTCGGAAGTTGGAGAGTCCATGTAATCATCATCGCTGGTGATCATGGACTTAAACTGTTCTTTTACGTTATCATAATCCACTTTTAGTTTGTGCAACAACTTGGTAGTGGGGTCATTTTCGTTTCTGAGGATGCACAACAACAAATGTGCAGTATTAATGGATGAACTCTGGAAAAGCTTTGCTTCTAGAAACGTAGTTTTCAAAGCTCTCTCTGCTTGTCTTGTTAAGTGAAGGTTTTTCTTGTCTTTTTGTATGGTCCCGGTGTTTGGATTGGCAGGACTTAGAATTTCTACCTTTCTACGCAAATGATCCAAGTCTACATCAAGCGCATCCAATATATTTATAGCCTTTCCATTGCCATCGCGTAAAAGGCCTAACATCAGATGTTCCGTTCCAATAAAATCGTGTCCCAGACGCAATGCCTCTTCCTTACTGTAGGCAATCACATCTTTGACCCGAGGGGAAAAATTATCATCCATAAATTCTCTTTTCAGCAATTAAAATTAGTAAAACTATCCTAACGATGATCAAATACCGTACCCATATTCGACAAAGACTATTGAAATAACGGAAAAAAGTGTGTTTTAGTGAAACTTTAACGCTTTAATTTATCAATGGGACGTCCATGTCCCGTGTTGATAAAATTTTAATAAACTGTAAAATGGGCTTAGTTCACACCTTTGTTTTTCTGTATATTGCTACGATGTTTTAACCACAAAAACTATATAAGATTTAGCATGGCTGAAGGAGAAAAATTGATACCTATCAACATAGATGATGAGATGAAGTCTGCCTACATTGACTATTCAATGTCGGTCATTGTGTCACGTGCACTGCCAGATGTTAGGGACGGATTAAAACCGGTTCACAGAAGGGTGCTTTTTGGCATGCATGAACTTGGGGTGAGATCGTCCAGTGCACACAAGAAATCTGCCCGTATCGTTGGGGAGGTTTTGGGTAAATACCACCCGCATGGTGACACCTCCGTTTACGACAGTATGGTGCGTATGGCGCAAGAATGGAGCCTAAGGTATATGCTTGTGGATGGACAAGGTAACTTTGGTTCCGTTGATGGGGATAGCCCTGCCGCAATGCGATATACGGAGGCCCGCATGCGCAAGATAGCGGATGACATGCTTGCCGATATTGACAAGGATACCGTAGACCATCAGCTAAATTTTGATGATTCTTTAAAAGAACCTACGGTATTGCCTACCCGTGTACCTAACCTGCTGGTAAACGGAGCTTCTGGTATCGCCGTTGGTATGGCTACCAATATGCCGCCCCACAACCTTTCTGAGGTAGTGGACGGTACCGTCGCCTATATTGACAACAACGACATTGAGATAGATGAATTGATTACCCACATTAAAGCACCGGATTTTCCAACGGGTGGTATCATATATGGGTATGATGGCGTTAAGGAAGCCTTTCATACAGGAAGGGGACGGGTTGTCATGCGGGCCAAGGCCACTTTTGAGGAAGTGCAGGGTAGGGAGTGCATCATTGTTACGGAAATTCCATATCAAGTCAACAAGGCTGATATGATTAAGAAAACGGCCGATCTTGTCAATGATAAAAAGATAGAAGGTATCGCTACCATTAGGGACGAGTCCGATAGAAAGGGTATGCGTATTGTGTATATCCTAAAGCGTGACGCCATACCTAATATTGTGCTCAACATGCTGTACAAGTATACCGCTTTGCAGTCTTCCTTTAGTGTCAACAACATCGCCCTTGTAAAGGGTAGACCACAGCTCCTTAATCTCAAAGAGATCATCCATTACTTTGTGGAACACCGTCATGAGGTGGTGGTAAGGCGTACCAAGTTTGAACTTCAAAAAGCAGAAGATCGGGCGCATATACTGGAAGGTCTTATTATTGCTTCTGATAATATTGATGAGGTAATTGCCATTATTAGGGCATCGGACAATGTGGATGCAGCCCGAAATTCCTTGATGGAGCGCTTTAAACTTACCGAGGTACAAGCCAAGGCCATTGTAGAAATGCGATTGCGCCAGCTTACCGGTCTGGAACAAGATAAGTTACGGGAAGAGTATGATGCTTTGCTTTTGACCATTGAAGATTTAAAGGACATCTTGGAAAAGAAGGAGCGCAGAATGCAAATCATCAAAGATGAGCTTCAAGAGGTCAAGGATAAGTATGGCGATGCCCGTCGTTCAGAAATTAATTTTGCGGGAGGTGACCTAAGTATCGAAGATATGATACCGGATGAGCAGGTGGTTATCACCATTTCCCATGCCGGTTACATTAAAAGAACACCACTTACGGAATATAAGACCCAAAATAGGGGTGGGGTGGGTCAAAAAGCCTCCTCAACAAGAAACGAGGACTTTTTGGAACACCTTTTTGTGGGTACCAACCATCAATATATGTTGTTCTTTACGCAAAAAGGAAAATGTTTCTGGATGCGGGTCTATGAAATTCCGGAAGGAAGTAGAACCTCTAAGGGAAGAGCGATACAGAACCTTATCAACATAGAAAATGACGACAAGGTAAAAGCATTTATCTGTACGCAGGATCTTAAGGATGAAGAATATGTAAACAGCCATTTTGTGATTATGGCTACCAAAATGGGTACGGTCAAGAAAACCTCTTTGGAGCAGTATTCCAGACCACGTCAAAATGGTATCAATGCGATTACCATTAGGGATAATGATGAGCTTTTAGAGGCTAAACTGACTACCGGTACCAGTGAAATTATTCTTGGTTTAAAATCAGGTAAAGCCATTCGTTTTGAAGAAAGTAAGACCAGACCAATGGGTAGAAATGCTTCCGGGGTACGTGGTATTACATTGGCCCATGATAAAGATGAGGTTATTGGTATGGTTTCCGTCCATAATTTTGAGGACAACATTCTTGTAGTCTCTGAAAATGGTTACGGTAAAAGATCCAATATGGATGATTATCGCGTAACTAATAGAGGCGGGAAGGGAGTAAAAACCATTTCCATTACGGATAAAACCGGTGGACTTGTCGCTATTAAAAACGTTACGGATTCCGATGATTTAATGATTATCAACAAATCCGGTATCGCCATAAGGATGGGTGTAGAAGACCTAAGGGTAATGGGTCGCGCTACGCAAGGTGTGAAACTGATCAACCTTAAAGGGAACGATAGTATCGCCGCCGTAGCTAAGGTGATGAAAGATGAAGATGCCGTTGAGGGATCCGATGTCCTTGATATTGAGGTGAATGAAGAAGATGGCACGGGTATTGATACCGATAACAACGAAACACAAGAATAATCTAATAAACACTAAATATTTAAATTACATTAAAAAATGAAAACTAAGATTTTACTTCTTCTTGCTATGTCTATTTCCATAGTAGGAATTGCACAAAAGACGGAAATTAAGGCTGCGGACAAAGCGATGAAAAGCGGTGATGCCGCGGCGGCCCTTAGTGCTTTGGAGGGTGCATCTGCACTGATTGCCAATGCCGACCCTAAAATGCAAGCACAATACTATTCTGTGCTGGGTAATGCCAATTTGAACAAATCCAATTTTAAAGAAGCTATTGATGCTTTCAACAAAGTGTTGGATGTGGAAGGTGCTTCTGGAAAAAAGAAATATTCTGCCGATGCCACCCAAAAACTCCAACAAGTTACCGCTGATTTGGTGAATGCTGCGGTTGCGGACAACAACAACAAAGCATTTGTGGAAGGCGCGGATAAATTGTACATGGCGTACAAGTTAAGCCCAAAAGATACGCTTTACCTATACTATGCCGCCAGTAGTGCTGTTAATGCTGGTCCTGATAATTACGACCAAGCCATCAACTTTTACAATGAGTTAAAGGATATCAATTATGACGGTAGCGAAATTAAGTTTACGGCCATAAACGTTGCTACGGGAGAGGTTGAGGCCTTGGACAAGATTACGCGAGACCTTTATGTAAAAGCTGGAACGCACAAAGACCCTAAAGAAGAGAAAACGCCGTCCAAAAAAGCGGAAATTGTTAAAAATATCGCCCTTATTTATCAAGAGCAAGGAAAGAACGATGAAGCACTTGCGGCCTATGAAGATGCTATTGCCACAAATCCGGACGACGTTAACCTTGTCTTGAACAAAGCGAATCTGTACTACAAAATAGGGGATAAGGATAAATTTAAGGAGTTGATGGCAAAAGCCTCTGAAATGGCACCGGACAACCCAGACTTATTGTACAATATAGGTGTAATCAATATGGAACAGGGTAATATGGAAGAAGCCCGTGATGCTTACAAAAAGGCATTGGCAATAGACCCTGATTATATTAACGCACAATTAAACTTGTCTACGTCTTACGTTAACGAAGGTAACGGCTTAATTGATGAAATGAATACCTTGGGTACATCAAGGGCGGATACAGCGCGTTATGAAGAGCTAAAGTCGCAAAAAGATGATCTTTTCAAAGAAGGAGCTAAAATATTGGAAGCTTCCTTGTTAAAGAATCCTGGTAATGAAAGTGTTTTGGCCCAGCTAAAGAACATCTATGGTGCTTTGGGTGATAACGAAAACTTCATGAGGATTAAAAAATTAATAGGCGAATAGTCCTATCCTCCTATAAATCACTAACCTCAATGGAAACATTGAGGTTTTTTTATGCCCTTTTTTAGCATCGCCAAAGGATATGATATACTGAGGTAGTTTACTTGGAAATCGAGCCCTGAGTGCCCGCGATGACTTAGATGATTTTTTTAATTACCCTTAGCTTATGGGAATACAACTTTTCATCTACATTAAAAATACCCGTATGATCTAAACGATCAATGCGTACCTGCCCATAGGCATGGATAATGTAATTGTCCTTAAGGATAAGGCCTACATGGTCAATAATCCCTTCTTTATTGTCAAAGAAGGCTAGATCGCCGGGTTCACTTTCTTCAATAAAACTTAAGGGTTCCCCTTGTGTTGCTTGTTTTTCGGTATCCCTAAAAAGCTGGAATCCATTTATTTTATAGGCCATTTGGGTAAAACCGGAACAGTCGATACCAAACGGTGTCTTGCCGCCCATCACATGGGGGGCGTTTAAATAAGATAGTGCCGTATCTACGATACCCTTCTTGTTGGAGGTTAGTTTTGGTGCGTTACCTTCAAAATGATGATTAAAAGTAGCACATACATCAACCCTGGACCCCAAGACTATGGGCAACAGTTGTTGGTTCTCCAAAGTTATAGGGGCAACCAAGTCGGTGCTTAGCTGTGCAGTCTGTTGTTCTTGTATTTGGTTATAAACGGCTTCATCGATTAATTTAATCTGATGGTTCCGCACCCAACCTTCAGCGGAATCGTGGGAGATTTGGATCCTGCTCCATTTTTTACGTTGTTCTTTGACCTTAAAATCATCTCCGTAGAGGAGCTGGGTAATCAGCATCCCCTCATTATCCGGATGATTACGCACTGGAACAACACTAAGAAGACAGATACCGTAGTCCATGAAATACGCGCTAACCGTTAGTTACGCTCAACAATTAGTGCAGAAGCCCCACCACCTCCATTACATATGGCGGCAGCACCTATTTTTGCATTATTTTGATGTAAGACATGGATTAAGGTAACCAAGATACGGGCTCCAGAACACCCTAGCGGATGTCCTAAGGAAACCGCTCCGCCGTTTACGTTTACATTGGTATCCGTAAGGCCCAACAGTTTGGTATTGGCCAAGCCCACAACGGAAAAGGCTTCGTTAAACTCAAAAAAATCTACATCCTCAATAGCAATTTTGGCTTTGGAAAGTGCCTTGGGCAATGCCTTTGCAGGGGCCGTGGTGAACCATTTTGGTTCTTGAGCGGCATCTGCATAGCTCTTTATGCTTGCTAAAGGCTCTAGGTTTAGACTTTTGGCTTTTTCGGCACTCATAAGCACCAAAGCTGCCGCACCATCGTTAATGGTAGAAGCATTGGCCGCAGTTACGGTGCCGTCTTTGGTAAAAGCGGGTCGCAAGGCAGGAATCTTTTCCATACGCACATTTTTATATTCTTCATCTTCAAGAACCATAAGGGGTTCGCCCCTGCGCTGGGGAACTTCAACACCAACTACCTCTGCTTTGAATTTTCCTGTTTCCCATGCTTTGGCGGAGCGTTCGTAAGACTGTATGGCAAAAGCATCTTGGTCTTCCCTGGAAAAGTCATGTTTTACGGCACAAGCATCGGCACATACGCCCATGGCGTTTTGATCATAAACATCGACAAGGCCATCTTTTTGCATACCATCCACCAAGGAGGTAGCCCCAAATTTCACGCCATTACGCATATGTACGTAATGCGGAATCAAACTCATGTTCTCCATACCTCCGGCCACTACAATTTCAGTATCGCCCAAAGCAATCGATTGTGCTGCCTGCATAACGGCTTTCATACCAGAGGCACATACTTTATTTATCGTCGTACAGGGAACGGTATCCGGAATCCCGGCAAAAATAGCGGCTTGCCTGGCAGGAGCCTGTCCAGTTCCGGCCTGTACTACATTGCCCATCAATACTTCATCAACACTATCAGGCGACAACCCTATTTTTTCCAATGCCCCTTTTATGGCAACAGCGCCCAATTTTGGGGCCGGTACAGTGGATAGCGAACCCATAAAACTTCCTATTGGGGTGCGTACAGCAGAGACAATAACTACTTCTTTCATACCTTAATTTTGGTTAACGCGAAAATACTAAATTAAATACCATTTCAATTGTGTTTTATCTTGGTCGTAAGAAGAGGCATTAATTTTCTATTTTTGGGGATTACGCATAGAACCTATGGGAAAAACATTGGATAATTTTTATAAAAAGCAATCCCTTATTTATAAGTATTTGCTGTACGTTGTTTCCATTGGGTTGATCGTTTTCTTTTTTCCCCGCGGCGGTAAGTTTAAATATGAGTTTCAAAAGGGAAAACCCTGGCAATATGAAAACCTATATGCCCCTTTTGATTTTTCCATAAAGAAAACCCAAGAAGAGATAAGCCAAGAGGAAGCCGCATTACGACAAAACAAGAAATCGTATTATCGGTATGATGAAGCAGCGGTAATAGCTGCCAAAAAAGAATATGAAAACGGCTTTGCCACTGTTTTTGATGTAGCGGAAGGCTCCGCTGCGGAACGGGAACGGGTTTTTAGGACGGGACTCCAACTTTTGGATTCTGTTACCCAGAATGGCATTTTTGACAATACGCCGCCCACCCAGCAGGTGTATTTGGTGGTGAATAATGAGGCCAGAAGGTTGGCGACCAGAAATGCCAGAACCCTTACCGAAGCCAAAAATTGGGTATCCACACAGAACCTTTTCAGCAATACCCAGATTTCGGCAAGGCTAAAGGACTTGGTAAACAGCCTTATTACTACCAATGCTTTTTACGATAAATCCCTAAGCGATAATTCTTTGGAAGAAGAACTTGCCCAACTTTCTTTTACTAGGGGCGATGTTTTAGAGGGAAAACTGATCATTGCCAAAGGGGAGGTCGTAGAATCCGAAAATTACAATATTCTGAACTCCCTTAAAGACGAGTACGAATCCGAGCTTTGGAAAGGGGCCAATTACTATTTCATTCTATTTGGGTATACGGTCTTGGTGGCTTTGGTACTTATGATGTTATTTCTTTTTCTCAAAAAATATCGTCCAGAAATTTATTCGGACAATAATAAGGTCACCTTTATTTTTGTAAACCTCCTGCTCATGGTCTTTGTTACCACTTTGGTGGTAAAGAACAATGAAAGCTACGTCTACGTGGTTCCTTTGTGTATCCTTCCGTTGATCTTAAAGAACTTTTTTGATGCTAGGCTGGGGTTATTTGTGCATGTATTGACCATATTGATCCTCGGTTTTGTGGTGCCCAATAGTTTTGAATATATCTTTTTACAGATTATTGCTGGAATCGTTACCATTCTTACGGTTTCCGAATTGTATAAACGTGCCAACCTATTTATTTCCGTAGGTCAGATTACCTTGATATACATTATTGGGTATTTTGCGTTCCATATGATCCATGAGGGTAATTTGGATACGATCACCATATTTACCTTTGCCATTTTTCTGCTCAACGGTATGATTACCTTGTTCGCGCAACCGCTCATATATTTGTACGAAAAGGTTTTTGGACTCGTGTCCGATGTCTCCCTTTTGGAACTATCGGATACCAACAGCAAACTTTTAAAGGAACTCTCCAACAAGGCCCCGGGAACGTTCCATCATTCCTTACAAGTGGCTAATCTGGCCGAAGCGGCAGCCAATGAAATAGGTGCCAACTCCATGTTGGTTAGGGTAGGGGCGCTTTACCATGATATTGGAAAGATGAACCGACCTACCTATTTTACCGAAAATCAAATTACCAATGTGAACCCACATGATGATCTGCCGCCAAAAGAAAGTGCTAAAATCATTATAGACCATGTGTTGGAGGGAATAGAAATTGCAAAGAAAAACAAGTTACCGGATCGGGTAATCGATTTTTTACGAACACACCATGGTACCAGCTTGGTCTATTATTTTTATAAGAAACAACAAGAGCTGGATCCGGAAACGGAAGAAACCCACTTTAGATATCCGGGTCCCATACCTTTCTCCAAGGAAACGGCGATCTTGATGATGGCAGATGCCGTTGAAGCCGCTTCAAAGAGTTTAAAATCGCCAACTTATCTTATGTTGGACGAATTCGTAGAAAAAATCGTAGCGGGGCAAATGCGGGCCAACCAGTTTTTGAACGCCAATATTACCTTTAAGGAGATAGAAATGGTGAAGAAGGTATTAAAGCAGAAATTGACCAATATTTACCATTTACGGGTAGAATATCCTGAATAGGGAAGTATTCCGAACAATTTCCAAAAAAGCTTAAAAAATAGTTGCGTTCTTGATAATGAAAAAGTATTTTTGCATCCGCGTTTTACGCAGGTTCTTATAAATAATTTAAAAGGAGAGGTGCCGGAGTGGTAACGGAGCAGATTGCTAATCTGTCGACGCGTAAGTGTCGCATGGGTTCGAGTCCCATTCTCTCCGCAATTTCTTTTATTCAAGATAACCTTCGGGGTGTACCACGCCGTTACGTGGCAGGTCTAGCCCGGCTTGCCAAGCCAAAGGAATGGTTATTGGGACGCGGAGGTCGTCACGCTTGAGGCGTGACCACCCCAAATAAGAAGTATGTTCGTGTATATTTTATATAGCGAAAAACGTTCAAAATATTATGTAGGTCAAACTGCTGATATTGATAAAAGATTGAAAAGACATAACCTAGGAAACGTACCGTCTACGAAAGGCGGTAAACCTTGGAAATTAGTTTTGCAAATTGAGGTATCTTCTAGGTCCGAAGCAATGGTTTTAGAAAAGAAGATTAAGAAAAGAGGTGCAAAACGATATATTGATAGCCAATTCGGGGTGTAGCGTAGCCCGGTTATCGCGCCGCGTTTGGGACGCGGAGGTCGCAGGTTCGAATCCTGCCACCCCGACAAA
>CALEYA010000084.1 GCA_937926215.1 uncultured Croceitalea sp.
ACTTCAGAAGTTGCGGGTTTTGCGCCCTTGGAAATAACTTTTTCCGGGGAAGCATCAAGCGATGACGAAGGAATTACCGAGTATAGGTGGGATTTTGGGGACGGAAACACCTCCAATGAACAGAATACCAATCATACGTATATTGAACCTGGCGAGTATACCGCAACCCTTACCGTTATAGATGCCGAAAACTTAATGGATAGTCAAGATATTCGTATCAATGTTCAACCGAAACCTGATGTTCTTGTTGCTACGATTGCAACGGACGTCGTTAACGGTACCGCACCCCTTGTGGTGAATTTTACCAATAACCCTGATGAAGAAACGGAAGGTGACCTGACTTATTTTTGGGATTTTGGAGATGGTACAACCTCAACACAACAAAATACGCAACACACTTTTGAAACCATTGGCAACTTCATCACCCGTCTTACGGTTCAAGATAATAACGGCAATACCGCTCAAGATTCAGTTACGATTTCCGTGAATGAACCCATTGTAGAGGATGTAACGCTATTTGGCGAACTAAAAAAATGGCACAGGCTTACGTTGGCTTTTAACGGTCCGAAAGTGTCCGAATTAGATGAAGAGAATCCATTTCTTTGGTATAGACATACTGTAGACTTCACTTCCCCTAGCGGAAAGGTCTTTTCAGTCCCGGGATTTTTTGCCGCAGATGGTAACGCTTCAGAAACCAGTGCTGTAGCAGGAAATAAATGGCATGTGCGATTTACACCAAATGAAGAGGGTATTTGGACCTACACTACGTCATTTAGGTATGGGGAAAATAGTGCTATATCTGATGATCCTAATTTTGGGATGCCTGTATTTTTTGATGGTGTTGCCGGTAACTTTACTATAGTTTCCACGGATAAAGCACCACAAGACAATAGATCCAAAGGAAGGTTGAATTATGTAGATGAACGTTACTTACAGTTTGAGGAAACGGGGGCTTATTTTCTTAAAGCCGGCGCGGATTCTCCCGAGAATCTATTAGCTTTTGAAGATTTTGACAATACGATTGCCTCTAAAACTTGGGCACCCCATATCCAAGATTGGCAAGAAGGAGATCCTTCTTGGCAGAATGGCAAAGGACAAGGTATCATAGGTGCGGTTAACTACCTAGCTTCTAAGGGTATGAACGCTTTTTCATTTTTACCCATGAACGTTATCGGGGATGGTAGGGACGTCTGGCCTTGGGTTGGAAGCAACCATTTCGATTTTTCAACACAGACCACACAAAGTCAAGAAAATAGAAAACGCTATGACGTTTCTAAATTGGAACAATGGGAACTGCTGTTTGAACATGCTGATAACGCCGGAATGTTCTTGCATTTCAAGTTACAGGAAACGGAGAACAACGCTTTGTTGGATTTAGGAGATCTTGGGGTGGAAAGAAAATTATATCTACGAGAATTGATAGCTAGGTTTGGGCATCATTTAGCATTAAACTGGAATCTTGGCGAGGAAAATTCCCAAACAACGGAACAGCAAATAGCCATGGCATCCTATATAGCTAAAATAGACCCCTACAACCATCATATTGTAATCCATACACCACCCGCACCTCGGGTTCAAGATGAGATTTATACGCCTCTTTTGGGAGAAAGCCCTTTTACGGGAGCTTCTATACAATCCTTTACGGATCGTAACCACGAAAATATCAAAAACTGGATAAATCAATCCAGTGCCGCAGGAAAAAATTGGGCAGTAGCCAATGACGAGCAAGGTAGGTTTTTTAGCGGTGTGGCGGCAGATGCGGATTATGAGGGGGAACGAGGTACTGTGGAAGATAACAGATTGGATATCCTTCATAGGGTGCTATGGGGAACCCTAATGGCAGGGGGCTACGGCGTTGAATATTATTTTGGGTCGGAGACAGGAGTGACCGACCTCAACGGAGAGGATTTTAGAAGTAGGGAAACCAAATGGGAAGATGCCAAAGTAGCATTGGATTTCTTCAATCAACAAATTCCATTTCCGTCAATGCGCTCCATGGATGAATTAATCACTGGAACAAGTAATTATTGTTTTGCACAACAGGACAATGTGTATCTAGTATACCTTTATCAAGGAGAAGATGACGTTATTGACTTGATAAATTCCAGCGGAACCTTTTCCGTACAATGGTTTGATCCATTGACCGGTGAAGAGACGGTTCTTGAAAATGCGACAAAAACAGTATTGGGAAAACAAAAAAATGCCTTATCAGCTGGATTGGAGCAAAATGTTTCTGATTGGGTAGTACTCATAAAAAAAAATTCTAATGCTCCCAAAGCGATGGCCCAAGCCAACATCCAAGAGGGAAATACCCCGCTACTAGTACAATTTGATGCATCCCAATCGGATGATGATACCCAGATAAGTACGTACTTGTGGGATTTTGACAATGGTCTCACTTCTAATGCGATCAATCCGGAAGTTCTTTTTGAACAAGAAGGTATTTATAATGTAAAATTAACCGTAACCGATGAAGAAGGGCTAGAATCCATTGATTTTATAACGATAACGGCCACAGCGGAAATTGAGGATCCCTTGTTTACCCTTATCGACAGTAATACGGACGAAGATTTTTTGGATATCCTAGAAAACTCTAAAATTCCGGTCCAGAGCATAGCTGCGTTGGACTTGAATGTTAGATTTAATCCCAATGGAAATGATCAGGGAAGCGTCTTAATGGAACTCGATGGTCCCGTAACATTTTCCAATATCGAAAATAGCCCACCATATGCCCTTTTTGGGGATATTAGAGGAAACTATAAAAACTCTGGTATGGAATTCGTCCCGGGTAATTATTCCATTACGGCCAAAAGATATAGTGGACGTAGGAATAGGGGTGAACTTTTGGAAACGATTACCGTCAACTTTACCATTCTAGAAGAGTTACCTAACGAAGCACCCATAGCAATTCCAACTTCAGACGTTACCAGTGGTTTTGCCCCATTAACGGTTAGCTTTAATGCGGACATGTCCCAAGACGATAAAGGGATAGTGCAATATTCCTGGGATTTTGATAATCAAGATACGGTTACGGAGGTAAATCCAACGTACACTTTTGACGAGCCCGGAATATATAATGTAACATTGACCGTAACCGATGAAGAGGGATTGGAATCGACCGAAAGCATTGAAATTGAAGCTTTTGAAAATCTACCTCCTATGGCAGAAATCGATGCTTCCGCTTTTGAAGGCATTGCACCACTCCCAGTAAATTTTGACGGTGCGCCATCCTTGGATGACTTTGGCATCGTTGCCTATGAATGGCAAGTAAATGGTACCGCTTTTGATATGGAGGAGCAAACCTCCTATGTATTTGAAAATGCCGGATTGTACGAAATAACACTTGTTGTTATGGATGGAGGAAACCTTACGGACATGAGGACCATTGCTATAAATGTACTTGAAAATCAGGCCCCGGAAGCGATGATATCTTCAACCATAGTTGAAGGCGAAGCTTTACTAACGGTTCAGTTCAATGGTGAAAGTTCTTCGGATGATCAAGGTATCGCTACCTTCCTTTGGGACTTTAATGATGGGGTAACATCTACCGAAATCAATCCTTTGCACGAATTTCAAAATGCCGGAACGTATACAGTAAGCTTAACGGTAACGGATACACAAGGATTAGAAGCGGTTGCAACCATCGAAATTGTTGTGGAAGATCCAGTGACGGAGGAACTCCCTCCATTGCAAAATGAAATTACCTCAACATCTTTGACAAAAGAATCAAGTCCCTTGGATTTTTATATCGGCGAAAATTCGGCGAAGGATATAGCCACTTTACAGTTTACCAAAAGTCCTTTACCGCAAACACAAATTAAAGTGTATTCGCTTCAAGGGAAAATGGTCAAGAACGAGCTTGTTTCCAACACCTTTAAAAATTACAAATACACTATGGAAATCAATGGGTTACCAAATGGATATTATCCTGTGGTGGTTATTTCGCCCAATGGGGAACGACTCCAACAAATGATGGTCGTACAAAACAACTAAGCCTTTTAGCTTAAAAACTTAGAGATAGAAGTGCCGATGCGTTCATGGATATTGGATACATCGGCCTTTTTAAAGGGTTCCCCCATGATGCTCTCATACAATTCGATATAACGTTCGGAAACGGATGCAATATATGCATCGTCCATTTCCGGAACGGTCTGCCCCTCCAAACCTTGAAAATCGTTGGCTATCAACCATTGCCTTACAAATTCTTTGGACAATTGTTTTTGTGGTTCTCCCCTATCTTGACGCTCCTGATAGCCATCGGCATAAAAATACCGGGACGAATCCGGGGTATGGATTTCATCGATCAAGACAATTTTCCCATCCTTGGTTTTTCCAAATTCATACTTGGTATCCACCAAAATCAATCCCCGTTTGGAAGCCAACTCGGTTCCCCTTTGAAACAGGGCATGGGTGTATTTTTCCAATAGTTCATAATCTTCCTTGGCTACAATTCCCTTTTTTAAAATATCTGCCTTGGAAATATCTTCGTCATGATCTCCCTTTTCTGCTTTAGTGGCCGGGGTAATGATCGCTTTTGGAAATTTATCGTTTTCCTTCATTCCCTCGGGCATCGCCTCACCGCATAAGCTGCGCTTGCCCGCCCTATACTCTCTGGCGGCATGGCCGGACATATACCCCCGTATAACCATTTCTACCTTAAAGGGTTCGCAGGCTTTTCCCACTGCAACATTGGGGTCCGGGGTAGCCAGAAGCCAGTTAGGGACAATATCTTCCGTAGCCTGCATCATTTTTGTGGCAATCTGGTTCAGGATTTGACCCTTAAACGGAATCCCTCTTGGCATGACCACATCAAAGGCAGAAAGCCGATCTGTAGCCACCATGACCAAAACATCATTTTCTAAGGTATAAACTTCTCTCACCTTTCCTTTATACACAGATTTTTGACCTGCAAAATGGAAATTGGTATCCATTAGGGTATTCGACATCTTCAATTAGTTTTGGTGCTCGATATTTTTGTAAGCGTCAATTACTTTTTTGACCAGTTTATGGCGAATGACATCTTTATCATCCAAGTAGATGATACTGATACCCTCGGTATTTTTTAAGACCAACAACGCTTCTTTAAGACCGGATATAATCCTACGCGGCAAATCTATTTGCCCGGGATCCCCTGTTATCAAAAACTTGGCGTTCTTTCCCATTCTGGTCAAGAACATCTTCATTTGGGCATGGGTCGTATTCTGCGCTTCATCCAATATAACGAAAGCGTTATCCAAGGTACGACCACGCATAAAAGCCATTGGGGCAATCTGTATGGTGCCGTCCTCAATGTATTTTTCCAATTTTTCAGGAGCGATCATATCCCTAAGCGCATCATACAAAGGTTGCATATACGGGTCTAGCTTTTCTTTTAGGTCCCCCGGTAAGAATCCTAAATTTTCACCCGCCTCTACCGCAGGTCTGGTCAATATAATACGACGTACTTGTTTCTCCTTCAATGCCTTTACGGCCAAGGCAACACCGGTATACGTTTTACCGGTTCCTGCTGGACCAATGGCAAAAACCATATCGTCCTTCTTACTGGCGTCCACTAGCCTACGCTGATTTGCGGTTTGGGCTTTGATCAACCTACCGCTAATTCCATGCACCAAAACCTCCCCACTGGACTTAGAAGCGTTTTCTTGTTCGCCATTACTTGTCAAAACCCGTTCTATGGCATTTTCATCCAACTTGTTGTACTTGGCAAAATGCGAGGTAAGCATATCGAACCGCATATCAAATTCCTCCAGCATTTCTTCATCGCCGTATACCTTTATTTTACTGCCACGAGCAACGATTTTAAGCTTTGGGAAATACTTTTTTAAAAGTTGAATGTTCTCATTCTGCTGCCCAAAAAAATCCCTTGGGCTTATATCGGTAAGTTCTATGATAAGTTCGTTCAAAAAGTGTCGTCTATTAAGATTGTATATTATTTAGAAAAATCCTTCTGCTTTTTGCGTAATTTTACCTAGCAAACTTAACCAAAAAAAGCCTTTTAGGCAGCAAAAACATATCAACAGTACGGCATGGCAACCATTACTTTAACCACCGATTTTGGACGTAAAGACCATTCCGTTGCCGCGGTAAAGGGAACCATACTTACGGAAGTTGCCCAAACCACGATCGTTGATATTTCACATGAGATTTCGCCTTTTAAGATTACGGAGTGTGCCTATATTTTAAAACATGCCTACAAATCGTTTCCTATTGGTTCCATCCATATTATTGGAATAGATTCTGAATGGTCGCCGGAGAACGAACATATCATTGCCATAATCGAGGGGCATTATTTTATAGGTGCCAATAACGGTGTCATCTCTTTGATAGCCGCAGAAAATGGACCGGATGAAGTCTGGGAAATCAACTTGCCGGACAATACGGTAAGTTCGTTCCCCGTACGGGACGTTTTTGTAAAAGTCGCCTGTCATTTGGCCAGGGGCGGGACTTTGGAAGTGGTAGGCAAGCCTTTTGAAAAACTAAAGGACCTGCGTGATTTTGAACCAAGGATCACCAATGGCGGGGCTAGCATTGTCGGAAACATTATTTATATCGACAATTATGGGAATGTGGTGACCAATATCCACAAAACCCTGTTTGAAGCATATCGAAATGGACGGAACTTTGAAATAATAGTTCGTACAGCAACCATAAGAAGTATCCACCATAGTTACAACGGCGATATTAATTATGATTTGGATAAAAAGAAACGTAACGGTCCCGGGGATTTATTGGCACTCTTCAATTCCACCGGCCATATAGAACTGGCCATTTATAAAAGTGATTTGGATACCGTTGGTAGTATCTTAACCTTGTTGGGGCTAAAACACTTGGACGTCATCACCATAAATTTTTTATAGATGTTGGTACGAATCGTAAAACTACATTTTAAGGAAGAAAACATCGCGGCTTTTAAAGAGTTGTTTAAAAATACCGCGGACCAAATCCAAGGTTTTGAGGGCTGCAGGCACTTGGAGGCTTATCAAGAAAAAGACAATCCCCAGATTTTCTTTACCTATAGCCATTGGGATAATGAACAAGCTTTGGATGCCTACCGACATTCAGATTTCTTTAAGTCGGTCTGGTCAAGGACCAAAGTGCTGTTTGAAGGCAAACCCATGGCCTGGAGTTTGGATAAGTTGGATACAAAAGAACCCTGAGCCAAAATTTCCTTAGAATACCACAATGTTGTCGATACCATTGTAAATCCGTAATTTTCCCGTTTTAATGCAAGGTTTAAGAGAAATTCTGGCTATCAACCCATATCCTTTTCAACGCAAATGCTCGCTATCCTAACTAAAGAAATTCGGTCGTTTTTCACCTCAGCCATCGGATATCTAATTATTGCCTCTTATCTGGTTTTAACCAGTTTGTTCCTTTGGGTCTTTAAAGGGGACTTCAATATTTTTGATTATGGTTTTGCAGATTTAAGCAACTTTTTTCTGTTGGCGCCTTGGGTATTCCTATTTCTGATTCCGGCCATTACCATGAAGAGTTTTTCTGAAGAACGTAAACTGGGTACTTTGGAGCTGTTGCTCATCAAACCTATGGGCACACTACAAGTAATACTTGGTAAGTTTATGGGCGCATTGGTATTATGCCTTTTGGCATTGCTTCCTACTTTTTTATATGTCTGGACCATTTCGGCCTTAGGCGTAACGACAGGTAATTTTGATATGGGCGTTGTTGTAGGTTCTTATTTTGGGGTATTGCTTTTGGTTGCCTGTTACATAAGTTTGGGATTGTTCGCATCCGCCCAAACGGACAATCAAATCGTTGCTTTTTTGACAGCCTTACTCTTATGTTTTCTTCTTTTTTTTGGGTTTGAAGCATTAAGTACCTTACCCTCGGATGGGAGTACCAAACTATTTATAAAATCCTTAGGGGCCAAGCATCACTTTAAAAGTATTGCACGGGGCATACTGGACACCAGAGATCTGTTCTACTTTCTATCCATCACCCTGTTCTTTTTGTACTTAACAAACCATCGTTTAAATCATTTTGCAAAATGAAGAAAGAGTTGACGGTACTGGCCATAGGAATAGGTGTTTTAGTGGTAGTAAACCTATTGGCGAATTTTTTCTTTATCCGGTTGGATCTCACGGAAGACCAACGCTATACATTATCCCAAGCGTCCATTGCAACAGCACAACAGCTGGAAGGTCTCGTTGTCATTGATGTATTGTTGGAGGGTCCCCTACCCTCCGAATTCGAAAAACTAAAGACAGAAACCTCCCTGCTTTTAGAACAATTTGCAAGCAAGAACAACAACATCTCCTATGAGTTGGTAAATCCTCTGGAAGATCCGGCAACGCGGGAAAATACCGTGGCACAATTGCAGCAATTTGGGCTTACCCCTGCAAATGTAACCATCGAAGAAAACGGGAAGGTTTCACAGGAATTGGTATTCCCATGGGCCATGGTGAACTATCGGGACAAAACGGTTAAAGTGCCCTTGCTAAAAAACAAACTTGGCAGCAATACCCAAGACCGCATTAACAACTCCGTTCAGCAGTTGGAATACGCCTTTGCCGATGCTTTTATAAAATTGGGGGTAGCGGAAAAAAAGCGAATCGCGGTTTTAAAGGGAAATGGCGAGTTGGATGATATTTACATTGCGGACTACCTTACGGAAATTAAAGAATACTACAATATTGGGGCCATTACCTTGGATTCGGTGGCAACAAATCCGCAAAGGGTATTGGACCAACTTAACGGTTTTGACATGATAGTCGTTGCAAAACCAACGGAAGCCTTTTCGGACGGTGAAAAATATATTTTGGACCAGTTTATGGTTAATGGTGGAAAGTCCCTCTGGCTTGTGGATAAGGTGGCCATGCAGTTGGATAGCCTTTTTAATGACAAAGGAAGCAATCTGGCAACGGCTAAAGACTTAGGCTTAGGAGATTTGTTCTTTAAATACGGCATCAGGTTGCGTACGGAATTGGTCAATGATTTGTACAATACCCCTATTGTATTGGCTACGGGAGAGAACAACGAATCGCAATACAACCCACTGCCTTGGGTCTATCATCCTATGGTATTCTCCAAGAACAACCATCCTATAAACAGTAATATAGAGGCATTGCGACTTCAATTTACCGGGCATTTGGATACCCTTAAAAATTCCTACGAAAAAACCATCCTTTTACAATCTTCCCCCTTATCCAAATTGGAAGGCACCCCTACTACCATCAGTCTTAATAGTATCGGGCTTCAACCAGATAAGGAAACCTACATAAATCAAGGCGGATATTCCTTAGGGGTATTGGTGTCAGGAAATTTTCAATCCGCCTATAAAAATAGGGTGAAACCGTTGGACTTGGCCACCGCAAAAGAGCAAGGTCCGTATAATAAGATGATCGTCATTTCTGATGGCGATATTATTAGAAACCAACTCCGTAAGGGACAGCCGTTACCATTGGGGTATGACAAATGGACCAACACTACCTATGGCAACAAAGAATTCTTGATCAACTGTACCAATTTTCTGCTGGAGGATACCGGACTTATAAACATTAGGAACCGAAAAGTGTCCGTCCCCTTATTGGACGTAGAAAAAATAGCAAGTCAAAAAAGCAAATGGCAGCTTATAAACATTGGAATTCCGGTCATTTTTACTATCCTTTTAGGGTTAGTATTGCAATATTTTAGAAGGCGATACTACAAGGTGTAAGTGTTGATAAAATAGTTTTTGCTACCGCAAGTTTTAAAATATCTTTGCTTTTATTGGTTTAGGCTTATTTTTCACTAAAAAGGTCACCAATGCATACAAAATAACGATTCATGAAATTTATAGTATCCAGCACCTATTTATTAAAACAACTGCAGGTTCTCGGTGGGGTTATCAACAACAGCAACACACTACCTATATTGGACAATTTTTTATTCGATTTAAAACAAAAATCCTTAACCGTTTCAGCATCTGACCTAGAAACGACCATGAGTTCCGTTTTGGAGGTCGATTCGGAATCCGAGGGGGCCATAGCGGTACCAGCAAGACTTCTTTTGGATACCTTAAAGACATTCCCAGAACAGCCGCTAACTTTTGTTGTAGCGGATAACAATACGGTAGAAATAAGTTCCAACCATGGTAAATATGCGTTGGCCTATGCGGATGGGACGGAATTTCCCAAAGCCGTTGAGCTTTCCAATCCTAGTTCGACAACCTTATTGGGCGATATTCTGGCCACGGCCATTAACAAGACCATATTTGCAGCTGGCAATGACGACCTAAGACCGGTAATGAGCGGCGTATTCTTTCAGTTTTCTCCGGAAAACTTGACGTTTGTTGCTACCGACGCCCATAAATTGGTAAAATACCGGCGTACGGATGTTTCCGCTTCCGAAGTGGCGGAATTTATCATGCCAAAAAAGCCTTTGAACTTATTAAAGGGAATTTTACAAGGTTCCGAATCCGAAGTAAAAATAGAATACAACGAAAGTAATGCCAAGTTCAGTTTTGAGGGAACAGAACTTATCTGTAGGTTGATTGACGGGAAATATCCGAATTACGAGGCGGTTATCCCAAAAGAGAATCCCAACCACTTATCAATCGCAAGAAATCAATTTTTAAGTTCCGTAAGGCGGGTTTCCATCTTTTCCAATAAAACGACGCACCAAATTCGATTGAAAATTGCCGGGGCCGAGTTGAATATCTCGGCAGAGGATGTGGATTACAGCAACAAGGCAGAAGAACGCCTTTCGTGTTCATACCAAGGTGATGACCTTCAAATAGGTTTTAATTCCAGGTTTTTGGTAGAAATGCTGAACAATCTAACGTCAGACGATGTTTCCTTGGAAATGAGCCTCCCCAACCGCGCAGGTATATTGACACCTGTTGACGGCCTTGATGAAGGCGAAGAAGTGACCATGCTGGTCATGCCGGTGATGTTAAACGACTAAAAAAACGGGGCGAATGCCCCATTTTTTATATAAATTTTATGGTCAAGAAATAGGAAGGTGGTTCCCCGTTCCCCGCCCTTACCGCATTTACGATAGGTACCACAAAGCCGACAATGGCTACCCCTATCAGTGTTAAAATACCCAGCCCAAATAGTAATATGGCCGGAATACTTAAAACGATATACAGCAACATACTCAATTGAAAATTAATAATGGACCGGCCATGTTCGTCCATGCCTTCCACATTGTTTTTAGCACTAAGCCAAATAATCAAGGGGACCAAAAAGCCACCAAAACCAGTTACATAGTGTAATAATTGTGTTAAATGTGTGATGGACAAAAGTGTATTGTCCTTTCTTAATACGTGTTGATTTACCAATTCCATATCCGTTGATTTAATGATGTACTTATTGGTAGTAAAACAACCAAAAATGTTACAAGCCTAAGCTTCTTTGTATTTTTGCCCATATGTTAACAGAAGATACAATTATCGCATTGGCCACTCCGGCAGGCACCGGGGCAATCGCAGTCATTCGCATCTCCGGGCCGGATGCCATTTCTTTGGTGGAACCCTGGTTTCAATCGGTACGGAATAAGAGCCTTTTAAAGCAAAAAAGCCATACGGTACACCTTGGTCATATTAGCGAAGGGAAGGTCATCCTGGACAAAGTTTTGCTAAGTCTTTTTAAGGGACCCAATTCCTATACCGGGGAGGATATCGTGGAAATCTCATGCCACGGTTCTCCGTATATCCAACAGCAAATTATCCAACTTTTTTTGAGGAACGGCTGCCGAATGGCTACAGCGGGTGAGTTTACACTGCGGGCTTTTCTGAACGGAAAAATGGACTTGAGCCAAGCGGAGGCGGTTGCCGACCTTATCGCAAGTGATAGTACTGCATCCCACGAATTGGCCATACAGCAAATGCGCGGGGGTTTTAGTAATGAAATAAAAGAGCTTAGGGCAGAATTACTGAATTTCGCATCTTTAATAGAATTGGAACTGGATTTTTCACAAGAGGACGTAGAATTTGCGGATAGAACAGAATTTACTAGGCTTTTGACCCAAATTACCACGGTCTTAAAAAACCTTATTGATTCCTTTGCCGTTGGCAATGTCATTAAAAATGGGGTCCCCGTGGCCATTGTTGGGGAGCCTAACGTAGGTAAATCCACGTTATTAAACGCCTTTTTAAACGAGGAACGGGCTATAGTAAGTCCGGTTGCCGGAACGACAAGGGATACTGTGGAGGACCAAATTTCCATCGCCGGGGTTACGTATCGCTTTATCGATACCGCAGGAATTCGCAATACTACCGATCAAGTTGAAAAAATTGGCATCGAGCGCTCTTTTCAAAAGATAAGTGAAGCCCATTTGGTATTATATCTGTTTGATGCGAGCGTACCACAAAAAGGTCAAATCAATGATCTCAAGCAAAAATATCCCGATAAACCTTTGGTTTTGGTAGCCAATAAGGTCGATGCTATTCCACAAGAAAAACAACAGCAGTTAAAACAGGACTTTCCTGACACATTCTTTATTTCCGCAAAGGAAAAGAACGGTATTACGGAATTAAAAGAAGGTATAGTAGCTCTATCAAGTGCTGGAAAACTAGGGGTGTATGATACCATTGTCACCAATAACAGGCATTACGATTCCCTTTTAAAGGCCTTGGAAGCAATACAAAAGGTAAAAGAAGCTATGGACGAAGAACTGGCCAGCGATCTCATGGCTATTGATATCCGGGAAGCCCTTTACCATCTGGGTGAAATCACCGGAGCGGTCACTACCGACGATTTATTGGGGAATATCTTTTCCAATTTTTGTATCGGGAAGTAGGTCTTACCCTTTGCATTGGGATACCCTATATTTGCAGGAGAAAACACATTTATGTTCAGCTTTTTTTCAAAGAAAGAGTATTTGGTAGATCGGTTATCCGGTTTTATTGATTTTCACAACCATATTCTTCCCGGTATTGATGATGGTGCAAAGACACTTGAAGACTCGGTAAACCTAATTAAGGGGTTTAATGAGTTTGGGGTAAGCAATTTTATATGCACACCGCACATCATGCACAACTATTACGATAATTCCCCAAAAACCATTAAAAAAGCTTTTAAGGAAGTAAAGAAATACCTGAAATCGCAAGATGAGCATCAACACGTCCAGCTTTCCTATGCTGCCGAACATATGATCGATGATAATTTTGAAATGATATTGGCCAAAGAAAAGGTGTTACCCATCCGAGATAATCATTTGTTGATTGAAATGTCTTTTTTACAGCCTTCCATCAATTTTGATATTGCCGTTGAAAAGATTAAGCGTAAAGGCATCTTTCCCATTTTGGCCCATCCGGAGCGCTACCTTTTTCTACACGACAAATTTCATAAATACCTGCAGTACAAGGAGAACAATATCCAATTTCAATTGAACTTGTTGTCACTCGGTAATTATTATGGCAATGATATTTCTAAAATTGCGCATAAATTATTGGAAAAAGACCTTATTGACTACGTAGCCTCTGACGTGCATCATATGAACCATATTATGGGGCTCAAAAAAGTAGTTTTGTCCAGAAAAATGGTGAACAAACTGGAACCGATCATCAATAGGACGATTGAGGCATTTTATTAGATGGATTATCTGGTGTTTTTTTTAACTACCTGTTAATTAATAAAGACTTGACAATAGTATCGTTTTCGGTGGAAAGTACTACTCTATAAATCCCATTCTGTAAGGTGCTTAAATCTACACTCTCTTCATTATCGTAATTCAAACCAAAATCTTTTATCATTACCAATTGACCAATGGAATTAAAAATGGACATTTTCAGTGCCCCATCCAACTCGCCTAAAAACATAGAGAACCTATCTGCAGCCGGATTTGGATAGACAATAACTTCAATATCTTCCTCAAAGGCACTAGGCTGTTGTTCAGTGCCACTATATATCCGCACGGAAGAGAAAAAATCGTCATCTATTCCCTCCAAACAAGGTGTATCAGCTACTAAGGTTATTTTACGACCCTTAAAATTAAAATTATCATAGAGTTCTACCGTAAGTCCTTCCGGTATTTTTAAGGAAGAAAGGATATTGTTTGGAAAATCCGATCTGGTTATATGTGGATAATCTCCAGGAAACAATCCTAAAGATCTTCCAGCAAAATCACAATCCTCAAATAATACGACTTCATCATTTGAAAGTTCCCCAAAAGCTTGAATCTCGGCTATGGCCAATGACTTTATACCATTTTGTCTTATTAGTATATAACGCCCTGTTACTTCCAAAGATTCAAAGCGTTGTTCAATATCACCTGTTAAACGAGCGACCTCGGTAAAGTTGTTGATATTAGTGCTATTTACATTGCTTACGTAAATACCGGCATCGTCCAAATCCTGTGAGCAACAATCCGTTCGATTGAATATACGTATTTCAGTAAGCGTATATACCGCCCCCAAATCTATCCGTAACCATGCATTTTCTTCTTCATCGGTTAGTGATACTGAATTTGAGGAAAAGTTTCCGTTGGTATTTCCATCCACGGCAAGTTTAGCTTCACCACCATTTGGACTATTGGAAGATTGTATTGCTGATTTTCTTAACGCAATATTTCCTACAGGAGAGGTATCGTTTCCTCCGTTGGCATCTGTTACCGTTATTAGAGTTGTATCCGTAAAATCACCATCTACCGTTGTTACTGTAATCACAGCTTGGCCGGCTGCCACCGCAGTAAGCTGACCATTGGCGTTTACGGTGACAATATTGTCATCGGCACTACTCCATGTTACATTCGTATTGTCCGCGTTCGCGGGTTGTATGTTCACCGTTAAGCTTGTCGTTTCTCCTACTTCCAACGCTAAGGTATCAGGATTTACCGTGATGCCGGTTACTGGAATTGG
>CALEYA010000085.1 GCA_937926215.1 uncultured Croceitalea sp.
TTTAGCTGCGTTGTTTATAATTTGATCTATACCTACCAAAGAGAAGTTAAAGGTCATAAACTCAATAATAGGTCGGTTTCCCAACATGGCAGAACCTACACCGATACCCGAAAAACCTAATTCAGAGATCGGGGTATCTATAACCCGTTCCGCCCCAAACTCGTCCAACATTCCTTTAGAAGCTTTGTACGCACCATTATATTCCGCAACTTCCTCCCCCATTAAATAAATGGAATCGTCCGTTCTCATTTCTTCTGACATTGCCTCGCATATGGCTTCTCTAAACTGTAGTGTTTTCATAACTGACTTACCGTGTGATTTAGCTATTAGGTGTTTTAAAAACGCAAGCAAAAATAGCAAATATTACAGGAACGGAATATGCTAATTTTTAATTAAAACGTGAAATAATTTACTATGCATGCATAGTAAAATTAGTATTTTATAGCTATCTTTGACACACAAAATTGAAAACTGGACTATGAAAATTTTAGTTTGCATAAGTAATGTACCGGATACCACATCAAAAATCAACTTTACCGATGGGGATACCAAGTTTGATACCAACGGGGTACAATTTGTAATTAACCCTAACGACGAGTTTGGTTTAACCCGTGCCATGTGGTTCAAGGAAAAGCAGGGCGCGTCCGTGCATGTAGCCACAGTTGGCGGTGCACAAACGGAACCTACCATAAGAAAAGCGTTGGCCATTGGGGCCGATGAAGCCATACGTATCAATGCAGAACCTACAGATGGTTTTTTTGTTGCTAGACAATTGGCGGAAGTTGTTAAAAACGGCGGCTATGATTTGGTCATTGCAGGCAGGGAATCCATTGACTACAATGGCGGAATGGTGCCAGGTATATTGGCAACACTGTTGGACATGAACTTTGTGAATACCTGTATTGGACTGGAAGTTGACGGCAGTAACGCTACCGCTATTCGCGAAATAGACGGTGGAAAGGAAACCATTGGAACTACGCTTCCCTTAGTAATAGGGGGCCAAAAGGGACTTGTGGAAGAAAGTGATCTCCGTATTCCCAACATGCGAGGTATTATGATGGCCCGTAAAAAAGCCTTAAACGTTATAGACCCTATTGATGCGCCTTCCATGACCACGGACAGTAGTTTTGAAAAACCGGAGGCTAAAGGTCCCGTAAAATTAGTAGATGCAGCTAATATTGATGAATTGGTCAGTTTATTGCATAACGAGGCTAAAGTCATTTAAATAATAAACATCAAGGCTAGCGGTCTGGCTAACGCCACAATTGGTTTAGTCCTTGGGATTTAAAAAAGAATTATGTCAGTTTTAGCATATACAGAGTCAGATAAAGGAAATTTCAAGAAAAGTGCTTTTGAGGCAGTTTCTTATGCCTATGAAGTGGCGCAACAACTTGGGGAAACCGTAACGGCCGTTGCTATCAATGCAAGTGATGCTTCGCAATTGGGAACTTATGGGGCAGCTAAGGTATTGCACGTTTCCGATGATAAACTTTCCAGTTTTAACGCCAACGCGTACGCTACGGCCATTGCCGCAGCGGCAACATCGGAAAACGCCAAAACAATCATTGTTAGTTCTAGCGCGGACAGTAAATACCTCAGCGGAATTTTAGCGGCAAAATTAAATGCAGGTTATGTACCCAATGTGGTTGCCGCTCCGGAAAGCACTTCCCCTTTTAAAGTAAAACGCACAGCCTTCAGTAATAAAGGGTTTGCCCACACGGAAATTACGGCCGACACCAAAATTGTTGGAGTATCCAACAACGCCTTCGGTATCGTTGAAAATGCGACTACGGCCGAAGTATCCGATTTTGCCCCTTCCTTAACGGATGGGGATTTTGGAACAAATTCTTTGGAAGTGGATAAAGTAGTCGGAAAAGCGACCATAGCCGATGCCGATGTTGTAGTATCCGCTGGAAGGGGCCTTAAAGGTCCTGAAAACTGGGGTATGATAGAAGAATTGGCCGATATTCTTGGTGCTGCCACGGCTTGTTCCAAGCCCGTATCGGATTTAGGATGGAGACCACATGGCGAGCATGTGGGGCAGACAGGAAAACCCGTAGCGAGCAATCTTTACATTGCCATTGGTATTTCTGGAGCCATACAACATTTGGCAGGTGTAAGTGCATCAAAAACAAAAGTGGTCATCAATAACGATCCAGAAGCCCCTTTCTTTAAGGCGGCGGATTACGGTGTTGTTGGCGATGCTTTTGAAGTAGTACCGAAACTCATCGAAAAATTAAAGGAATTTAAAGCCCAGAACGCTTAAATTTTGTTAATTTGCTTCATTGAAGCGGCTGTTCAAAAATTGGCCATGGCCTCTTGTTTGAACAGCTTTTTTTGTTATATACCATCCCGTTTATGAGTTTAGTTCGGTTAAAAATCAAGGGAATATCATACAGCCAGACCCAAAATGGTGCGTATGCCCTTATTTTAAATGAAGTTGAAGGTGATCGTAAATTACCCATCGTTATTGGCGCTTTTGAGGCCCAGTCCATTGCAATAGCCCTTGAGAAGGAAATAAAACCGCCACGACCGCTGACCCATGACCTTTTTAAAAATTTTTCCGATCGTTTTGGCATTGTCGTAAAACAGGTCATTATCCATAAATTGGTGGATGGGGTATTTTATTCCAGTATTATTTGTGAGCGTGAGAACGTTGAGGAAACCATTGACGCTAGGACCAGTGATGCCATAGCCTTGGCTTTGCGCTTTAGTGCACCAATTTTCACCTATAAGACCATACTGGATAAAGCCGGGATTTTCTTGAAATTTTCCAGTAAGGATGAAGATGATGACAACGATGATAGTATTGTGGTCGACGAAATTTTACAGGAAAGCGAAACCGTAGAAATTGAATCGGGTGCCGGGGATGGATATCGGGAAATGACCTTGGAAGAATTATACAAAGAATTGGACAAGGCCGTGGCCAGCGAGGATTACGAAAAAGCGGCCAAGCTGCGGGATGAGATTTCCAAACGCAAATAACACCTACCCTTTATGACACCATCAAGAATTGGGATTCTCTTACTTTTTTGTTTTTTCAGTTTTCATCTAAGCGCACAACCGCCTCTTACACTTACCGAACTTATCAATATCCAAGCTACTGCGGATGTCCAACAGACCGTGGACGTTTTGGTGCCCAATCAAGGGTTTACCGTTACAAATTTACTGCGGGGTGCTTTGGGGATGTTCGTATTGGTGCTCATTGCTTTTTTATTCAGTGCAAATAGAAAGGCCATCAACTGGAAAACGGTAGGTATTGGACTGGGATTACAACTTATCATAGCGCTAGGGGTCTTAAAAGTACGGGTAGTCCAACTTATTTTTGAATGGATCGGGGAACGCTTTATCGATATTTTGGAATTTACCCGGGCAGGTAGTAAATTCTTGTTTGAGGGCTTGGTGGTAGATATGGATACCTTTGGTTACATTTTTGCTTTTCAAGTGCTCCCCACGATTATATTTTTCTCTGCCTTGACGTCCGTATTGTTTTATTTGGGCATCATACAAAAAGTGGTTAGGGCCTTGGCGTGGTTGCTCACAAAATCCTTAGGAATATCCGGAGCGGAAAGCCTATCCATTGCAGGGAACATATTTTTAGGCCAAACGGAGGCGCCATTACTGATCAAGGCGTATCTGGAAAAAATGAACAAATCTGAAATCCTATTGGTGATGATCGGTGGTATGGCTACCGTTGCAGGTGCCGTATTGGCCGCTTACATTGGATTTTTAGGTGGGGATGACCCAGAACTACAACTTGTCTTTGCCAAACACCTTTTGGCCGCTTCTGTGATGGCGGCACCCGGTGCTATTGTCATTTCCAAAATGTTATATCCGCAAACGGAAGAAATAAATACGGACGTTAGGGTTTCCCAAGACAAAATAGGTTCCAATATTTTAGATGCCATAGCCAATGGGACTACGGAAGGGCTCAAACTAGCCGTCAACGTAGGTGCCATGCTTTTGGTCTTTGTGGCCTTTATTGCCATGCTCAACGGAATTCTAGGAGGTATTGGGGAATGGACCAGTCTCAACGGTTGGATTGCCGCAAATTCCCCCTATGATAAGTTTTCTTTGGAAGCGATTCTGGGAACCGTTTTTGCCCCATTAATGTGGCTGATCGGGGTGGACAATGAAGACATCATGCTTATGGGACAGCTTTTGGGTATTAAACTGGCCGCAAGTGAATTTATTGGATACATTCAACTTGCCGAACTAAAAAACATGGCCAGTTCTGCACACTTTACGTATAACAAATCGGTTATTATGGCCACCTATATGCTTTGTGGTTTTGCAAATTTCGCCTCCATTGGCATACAAATAGGTGGTATTGGCTCCTTGGCCCCTGGGCAACGAAAGACCCTTTCGGAATTTGGGATGCGGGCCGTTCTCGGAGGTTCCTTGGCGTCCTTACTTTCTGCCACTATAGCTGGGATGATATTAGGTTAGACTGATTTGGTTGATGGTTGATAAAATCTAATAAATCCTGAACCGTACCTTTTCCTTTTTACCTATTACCATTTAAATTTAACCCCATGAAGCAATACCACGATTTATTAAAGCATGTGCTGGAACATGGTAATGAAAAAGGTGATCGCACGGGTACGGGCACCAAAAGTGTTTTTGGGTACCAAATGCGTTTTGACCTTTCTGAGGGTTTTCCTATGGTAACTACCAAAAAACTCCACTTAAAATCCATTATTTATGAATTGTTGTGGTTTTTAAAGGGAGATACCAATATTGCATACCTTAAAGAAAATGGCGTCCGTATTTGGAACGAGTGGGCAGATGACAATGGCGATTTAGGTCCTGTTTATGGACATCAATGGCGCAATTGGAACAGTGAGGAAATAGACCAGATCCAAGACGTCATCCACACCCTTAAAACCAACCCCAACAGCAGACGCATGTTGGTTTCGGCCTGGAATCCAAGTGTTTTACCGGATACATCCATTTCCTTTTCGGATAATGTGGCCAACGGAAAAGCGGCACTCCCACCCTGCCATGCCTTTTTTCAATTCTATGTGGCAGATGGTAAACTATCCTGCCAATTGTACCAAAGAAGCGCAGATATCTTTTTAGGGGTTCCCTTTAATATCGCTTCCTACGCCCTGTTTACCATGATGATGGCGCAAGTCTGTGGGTATGAACCCGGCGACTTTGTACATACGTTTGGTGATGCCCATATCTATAACAACCACCGCGAACAGGTAGATTTGCAATTATCAAGAACACCAAGGCAATTACCCAAAATGGTACTTAACCCAGCAGTGAAAAACATTCTGGATTTTGCGTTTGACGATTTTAATCTTTTAAATTATGATCCATATCCGCATATTAAAGGGGTTGTTGCGGTTTAATGCTTTGACCAACACATTTATTACGTTATCATTACTTTTTTGCCTTAATACAACCAAGGCTCAGGATGATACTTATTTTCCACAAGAACAGATTGTTTTAGAGCAGTGTAGTAATGCATCTAACTTTCCTGATTGCACCTATACTTTTTTTGAAAGTAAAATATCTACTTTTTTAAGGCAGAATAAGAAGGTGCTTAGAAAATCTGAAAATGACTCTATTCGATTTAGGGTGACCATGGTTGTGAATAGTAAGGGCAAAATAGACAATAATATGAGCAGGGTTACCATCTCACCAAGAAACATTGACCGAAAACTTAAAAAGAAAATAAATTCTGTTTTTAAAGGTTTGGTAATAACGAAAGTTATGAATTCCAAACAACCCAGTATATCAAAGCACTTTTTGGATTTCGATTATTCTATCAAGATGGCAAAACTTGATTTGACTTTCAATCTTATAAAAAATGAGGATAAATATACCGGTGGCGTAATAGAAGAAATACCGATATTCCCAGGCTGTGAAGGGTTAGACGATGAGAATTCCCGAATTTGTTTTCAACAAAAAATAGCTGCGCATATCGAAAGTAACTTTCAGTACCCTAAACTGGCACTCGAAAAAAAATTAGAAGGAAGGGTAAGCGTTATTTTTGTAATAACCAAAGAAGGTGAAATTACAAATATCCGTACAAGAGGTCCCCATTCAATACTTGAAAAAGATGCTATCAAAATTATTAAGTTATTACCTAGAATGACGCCTGCAAAACAAAACGGTGTCCCGGTTAAGATTCCTTTTGCTATTCCTATAACATATAAATTATAAAAGCCCAAACTTTCGTTTGGGCTTCTCACATGAGTAAACAAAACAACCAAGAAACACTCTTGTTCTTCTCATAGCAATTTTTATTGCCTTGTTACCGTGATATATCTGCATACATTTGCAAAGGGTTAAGAACGTTCTGTAGTATAAAGAACCTTTCGATTCTTTTACAAAGAAACACCTCAGCTATAACAGAAGTATCACAAGAACCTCATAATTTATAAATGACTAAAAATCAATGTGTTGTTCATAAATTTTAACATCCGCTGCAAGTAAACCCTATTTTACGCGACTACTTTCCCGCACCTAATCCAATCACTTAGCGTTTTGTGAAACTTACGTGAACTATTACCCGTTATTTAGCGAAGCATGAAAAAAGTATTGATTATCGAAGATGATCCACAGATCATCCAGTTACTGGAGATTCATTTAAAGGACCTTGGCTGTCAAGTTAGCATTGCGGATCGGGGCAACCACGGACTCTTAAAGGCCATTGAAATGCACCCAGATTTAATAATCTTGGATGTCATGCTTCCGGAAATGGATGGTTTGGAGGTCTGTCAAAAAATACGTTCCAATAACATTAAGTCGCCCATCATTATGCTAACTGCAAAATCCGAAGAAATCGATAAGGTATTGGGTCTTGAAGTTGGTGCTGATGATTATTTGACAAAACCTTTTAGCGTAAGGGAATTCATAGCTAGGGTCAAAGCTATTTTTAGGAGACAAAAAATGGATGAAACTGTAAGCGACATATCCCAAACGCACAAGATATTGGAGTTTGACAACCTTTCCATTAATTTGGAAATGCGCAAGGTACTACTAGATAATACCAGGATAGAATTGTCTCCAAAAGAGTTTGAGCTCTTGGTCCTGCTCTCTTCCAATCCAGGCAAAAGCTATGACCGTACAAAACTATTGAACCTCATTTGGGGGTACGATTTTCAAGGATACGAACACACTGTAAATTCCCATATCAATCGGCTTAGATCTAAAATAGAATCGGATATGAGCTCCCCTAAATTTATTTTGACCACTTGGGGGGTAGGGTATAAATTCAACGAAGAGCTATGAAATACAACATCCTCTCCAACAAACTAATAAAGAAATTGGTTGTCTGCTTTTTGGCCATCCTTGTATTGGCCGGCTTAGGATATACAGTGGCAACCATCTACTTATCCAACAACTATTTTCATGAGACCACACAACGGTTACACTCCAATTTAGCACAACACCTTATTGACGAAAAATTTAAGGACCAAAGTCCTTTTGATGAAAATGGAACGGTGAATAAACCGCTTTTTGGTGATATTATGCATGATATGATGGCCGTAAACCGCGCCATTGAAGTCTATCTTTTGGATACCGAAGGACATGTGCAATATTCCGTAGTACTTGATCACAATTCCGTTGAAACCAACAAAAGAAAGGTAGCCATAGCACCCATTAGGGAATTTATAGAAAGTGATGGACAAGGTTATGTTTTAGGTGATGACCCAAAGAATCCCGAGAACAAACAGGTCTTTTCTGCCGCAAAATTTGATAAAAACGGGAAATCCGGTTATATCTATATCATTTTGGCCGGACAGGATTATTTGAGTACCAGGGATATGCTGTTTGGTAGTTATGTGGCCAAACTAGGTTTTGGAACGGGGATCGTTACCCTCTTGTTCGCAGCCCTGCTAGGCGTACTTTCGGTTTGGTACCTGACTAAAAACCTACGGGAGTTGGTCTTTGCCGCAAAAAGGTTTCAACAAGGGGATTTGCAGTATCGTATTGAAAATGCCAAAGACTCGGACATGGCAGCAGTGACCACCACCTTCAATGAAATGGCGGACACCATATTAACCGATATGGACCGTATAAAATCATTGGAAGTGCTACGAAGGGAACTTATTGCCAATATCTCCCATGATCTTAGGACACCCCTTGCCATTATGCAGGGGTATATAGAAACCTTGCAAATCAAGGATAAAGACTTGAGCAGCGAGCAGCGCATGGAATATCTGGAAATCATTAATGCCGGGGGCGAACGTCTATCCAAACTTATTACACAACTTTTTGAGTATTCCAAACTAGAGGCAAACCAAATAACCCCGGAAAAAGAGCCTTTCCTAATAAGTGAACTCGCCAATGACGTGCATAGGAATTATCAGGTTTTGGCGGCCCAGAAGAACATCGATTTAAAATTGGAAATGGCCGAGGGGGTTCCTTTGGTCTTTGCCGATATTTCTTTGGTAGAAAGGGCCATACAGAACCTTATGGATAACGCCCTTAAATTTACCCCGGAACAAGGCAACGTAGTCGTTATCATAACGCCAAAAAAAGGTAATGTTGAAGTAACGATAAAAGATTCAGGACCGGGAATAAGCATAGAAAACCAATCCTTGATTTTTGAACGGTACAGACAGACCAAGACCGGGACCCAAAAAGAAGGGGCGGGACTTGGCTTGGCCATCGTCAAAAAAATAATGGAACTGCACAATTCCAGCATCCAAGTTTTGAGCAAACCTAACGAGGGAACGGCCTTTAGTTTTAATTTGCCGGTCTATCAATTATCCTAAAAATGAAGGATAGGCACATTTAGCCTCCGTATTTCCTTATCTTTAATTAAATTTTTTTTACATGGTCCTAACCGATTCGCTTTTGGATTTTTTTCTTGAAACCAGAAAACAATCCGAAACTATCTGCGAACCTTTAGAAATAGAAGATTATGTGGTGCAGCCAATTGTTGATGTAAGCCCGCCAAAGTGGCATTTGGGACATACAACTTGGTTTTTTGAGGCTTTCATCCTTAAACCACACCTTGCCGGTTATCAAGAGTTTAATGATGATTTTTCCTTTGTCTTCAATAGTTATTATGAAACGGTTGGCAAGCGTGTTGTCCGTTCAGATAGAGGAAACCTGAGTAGGCCATCCGTAAAGCAAGTGTATGCCTATAGGGCGTATGTAACCGATGCCATACGCACCTTTTTTAGGGAAACCCAGAAAAAAGAATTGCTGGATCTCTTGGAAATAGGCATCCATCATGAAAAGCAACACCAAGAGTTACTTCTTACGGACATTAAGTACATTCTAGGAAACAATCCGTTATTACCCGCCTATTCCGGCGGTTTTAAGGAACATCCCCTTGAAGGCCATGGTCAAGATTGGATCAACGTTCCCGAGGGCCTCCATACCATTGGCCATGCTTCGGAAGATTTTTGCTATGATAATGAACTGGGCAAGCATGGTGTTTTTCTCCAAGAATTTCAAATCTCCAACAAACTGGTGACCAATGGTGAGTTTCTGGAATTCATCAATCAAAAAGGCTATGGCAATTTTGAACTTTGGCACGCGGAAGGATGGGATTGGGTCAACCAAAACAACATCCAATCCCCTATGTACTGGCACCAAATTGATGGGGAATGGCACCATTACACCTTGGCAGGACTAACCCAAGTGGACCCCAATACCCCCTTGACCCATATTTCGTACTATGAAGCATTTGCTTTTGCACAATGGAAGGGATTACGGCTGCCTACAGAGTTTGAGTGGGAAGCCGCCCAAGCTTATTTTCCATGGGGAAATCGATGGGAGTGGACAGAGAGTGCCTACTTGCCTTACCCAAAATATAAAAAGGCGGCTGGTGCCCTTGGGGAGTACAATGGAAAGTTTATGGTCAACCAAAAAGTCCTCCGAGGCGGTTCCGTAGCTACCCCAAAAAAACATACCAGACCTACCTATAGAAACTTTTTTCAACCCAATTTAAGATGGCAATTTACTGGTCTTAGACTTGCCAAATAACCCTTCCTAATCCATGCAAAACAAAATAGCAACCGCAAAGGAGACCCTTTTTGAAAGGGAAGTCCGCCAAGGCCTTACGGCATATCCCAAACACCTATCCTCCAAATATTTTTATGATGCCGTTGGCGATAAGCTATTTCAGGATATCATGGCGCTCCCGGAATACTACTTGACCAATTGCGAACACAACATCCTTGAAGCCCATAAAAACGAGATTGCAAAACATTTTGCTGCGGACGGTAGTCCTTTTAGTCTTTTTGAACTAGGTGCAGGTGATGGTAAAAAGACCAAAGTGCTGTTGGAGCACTTTATCGACCAAAAGCTAAATTTTGATTATCGACCTATAGACATCAGTCAAAATGCCCTGGATCAATTGGAAAGTTCCATCAAACAAGAACTCCCAAAAGTAGAGGTCTCCCCATTGCAGGGCACCTATTTTGATACCCTAAAAAACATTGGGCAAGAACATCAAAAGCGAAAAATCATTCTATTTCTAGGTTCCAATATTGGCAACCTCCTACATGACCAGGCCATTGATTTCTTGAAAAAACTCCGAGAAGTTATGCAAGAGGGGGATTTGGTCTTTATGGGGTTTGATCAAAAAAAGGACCCGCAGACCATTCTCGATGCTTATAACGACCCCACAAAAATTACAGCAGCTTTCAATAAGAATATCCTAACACGAATAAACACCGAAATGGATGCTAATTTTAACTTGGATAATTTTAAGCATTGGGAAGTTTATGATCCAGAGACCGGTACCGCAAAAAGCTATCTGGTATCCGTTAAAAAACAAGAGGTACGGATTGAACAGCTAGAACTTACTGTAAGATTTGATGCATGGGAAAGCATACATACTGAAATTTCCCAGAAATATGACGACAAAGTAGTGGAGTGGTTGGCAGAAGAATCCGGACTTTCTATTGAGACCCAGTTTACCGACCCCAAAAATTATTATAAAAATTACCTTTTTAAAAAATAACGCACATGAAAGCCATTTGGAACAATACCGTTATAGCGGAAAGCAATGAAACCGTAGTTATAGAGAACAACCACTATTTCCCGGCAGAGAGCATTAAAAAAGAATATTTTAAATCGAGTGATACCCATACGACCTGTCCTTGGAAAGGCGTGGCTTCGTATTATACGTTGGAAGTCGAAGGCAAGGAAAATTCGGATGCCGCATGGTACTATCCGGAAACCAGTGAACTGGCAAAAGGCATTAAGGGCAAAGTAGCTTTTTGGAAAGGGGTAACCATTGAGGAATAACATTCCCCAATGGTCTTTAGTTTTTTACTATACTTCTAGTACTGCATTCTCAGCGCCAGCGTAGTCGTTCCATTGGTAACGGTCTGCCTCTGCATCATTGATGTAGGCGTTGTCCACCAAATAACGGAATTCATATGAATTCTCCTTTGGCAACTCAAAAGTTCCCTTAAAAGTTCCGTTTTTAAGTTTTCTAAGCGTGCTTCCTTTTGGGTTCCAATTGTTAAAGTCCCCAACAACAGCTACTTTTTTTGCTTCTTCGGCAGGTACGGTAAACGTTACCTTGCAAATCGGCTTCGTTTTTAAGTATTGTTTTTTAATCGCCATGGTAAATGAATTTTTTTAGTTTAAATGAGCCTACAAAGCAAGACATAAAACGTTTATTAGTCAACCATTTAGCTACGATTTATCATTTTAATAAAATACCTTGGCTGCATTTTTCACCTTTGCAATAAAAGGTGTATGTTTTACAACATAAGTCAAGCTATTTGAGCTTTTTAAGAATCTTTAAGATAGCGTCTATCTCTTCTAAAGTATTGTAAAAGTGAAAACTAAGCCTAATTCCAGTGCCCCGCCGTACGCAGATGACATCATTTTTGCTCAATGCTTCATAAACCCGCTGATCGGCCTTGATATTAAAAATAGTACTATGCGCTTGTCGTTGCACTACACAATCCTCCAACATTTCCAGCTCGGCGAATCCTTGTTTTGCATGCGCGGACAGCGTGTTCAAATGCTTTTCAATGTTCTGCATTCCAACAGTGTCCAAAAAATTGAGGGAAAACTCGAGACTTCCCATGGCCAAAGAATCCAGATGACCAGGCTCCAAATGTTTACAAAACGTTCTGTGCCCTTGGTCCTCCACAGTATTTCTTCCTGAGCCATAGCCTTTGGATGCCATTGAAAACCGATGTTTTACCCCGTCTTTTATCATCATCAGGCCATTGCCGTATCCACTTAAAAGCCATTTATATCCACTGGAACCAAGAATATCTATTCCAGAGGCTGTAAAGTCAAAAGTTTGGGTGCCCAAAAACTGGGTGCCGTCCGCAATAACCATTAGATCTGGAAATTCCTTTTTTAACCGTTGTAAAAATGTAAGATCAATGATAATCCCATTCAACCATTGGACCACACTTAAGGCAAGAACGGTAATGCCCTTTGATTTAACGGTTGCATAGATTTCTTCTTCCATTGTTGCCCCAATGGCAACTTGTTCCAAGGCAAATCCCCTGCTTTTAAAAGGCAGGCTCAACGAAGGATAATCGCCTTGCAACAGCAATACTTTTTCTTTTTTGTCCAACCCTTCCAAAAGCAAGTTCAAGCCTACACTGAAGCAGGGTAACAGGGCGACGTTGGAATCTGGACAGTTGAAAAAATTGCCCACCGTTTTTCTGGTTTGCTCCAACATATCGTTCGCCTTTGATTTTAGGATACTTCCTTTTATTAGGTAGTCCAAATCATGCTCCTGCCGCCATTCCAACAAGTCTTCGGATAGCAGTCCGGTTGCTGCCGTATTTGCATAAATATACTGTTGTAAAACGGGGAATTTTTTTCTTATACCGTCCATATGGGCTAGTTTTTGCAATCGCTTATCTTTGTTGTTAAAGATAATCACAATGTTGTTTAGCAAAAAGGGTAAAAGTGATGTAGATATTGAACAGCATGAGTTGTTGGAAAATGCCCAAAGGCGCATCAAACAAAAAAAGCGGCTTTTCACCCATTTTGTTGTTTTTCTGATCGGCGCCGTTTTTCTAATCCTTATCAATAAAATCCTTGGTGCCTATAAAGAATATGACTGGTTTATATGGGCCATTACGGCTTGGGCCTTCCTATTTGCCGTACACGCTTTTAATGTCTTCGTGACCCAAAAATTTATGGGAAAGGAATGGGAAAGAAACCAACGGGAAAAATTGGTGGCAAAACAAAAGCATCGCATTGGGGAACTGCAAAAAGAAATTGAAACGGATTTCCCCCTTTCCAACATCAATAAAAAAGAAGAGGCGTGAAACAGCTCATCATTATAGCTGCAGCGTCAGAAAACAACGCTTTGGGCATCAACAACGACCTACCCTGGCATTTGCCCAAGGATTTTAAGCGGTTCAAGCAATTGACGTCCGGCCATAAAATTATCATGGGGCGCAAAACTTTAGAGAGTTTTCCAAAGCCATTGCCCAATAGGGAGCATATTGTAATAACAAGAAACAGGGAGTACCAACCCAAGTTTGACTGTGTCCTCACCTACTCCTTGGAAGAGGCCATGGCCTATGCAGAAAACGATGATACGGTGTTCGTAATTGGTGGGGGACAGATTTATAAACAGGCAATGAAAATTGCTACAAAAATTGAACTTACCAGAGTGCATGCCAAAGTTGAAGCGGATACTTTTTTTCCTGAGATCCCTATGAAAGAATGGCATCTAATTACCGAGGAACATCACGCTACGGATGAAAAGCACCAATATGCGTTTACGTATTTGACCTACGTACGTAAAACCACCTAAAAATTAAGGTAATCAACGGCATAATTGCCTTTACCCAATAACCCATCCAAGACTTCAACATTGGTGTTGGAATAAAATTGATGTTTCCCAAGGGCCGTAGTCGTTGTTCTTAGTATTCCTTCTTTTTCCAGTACATTTTTGGTTTGTCTGGCCACTGCCTCACCAGAATCTATAATTTGAACATGATGCGGCAGCAATTCCTTTAACTTGGGAACGAGGTACGGATAGTGTGTACAACCCAAAACCAGACAATCTATGTCTTCGGCTAACATTGGGGTTAGGTATTGCCTTAAAAGTGTTTCCATTTCCTTTGATTGCAGCTTACCGGATTCTATTAAGGAAACCAAACCCGTTCCTTCTTGTTCCAAAACTGTAATTCCAGCGGTATGTAATTTTGCGGTATTATGGAATAGGCTACTTGAAAGGGTACCCTTTGTAGCCAATATCCCCACTTTGCCCGTTTTGGTGCGCAAGGCTGCTGGTTTTATTGCCGGTTCTATACCAATAAACGGAACTTTGTAGTTTTTTCTTAGATAGGCTATGGCATTGGTGGTAGCCGTATTGCAAGCCACAACAATTGCCTTACAATTCTTGTTTAAGAGCAGTTCCGTGTTTTTAATACTAAGCTGTACTATCGCTTCCATGGACTTTTCACCATAGGGTGCATTCTTGCTATCCGCTAAATAAAGCGTATCCTCATGGGGCAATAGCCGGTGGATTTCCTTCCAAATGGAAGTGCCGCCAACACCGGAATCAAAAATACCTATAGGATGCTCCATAAGAAGATGAACAGGTCAAAGTTAAAACCTTAAATTAAGGTATTAAAAAAACCGCCCCCTTTGCATACGATGCAATGACGGGCGGTTTGTTATTGTAATGCTTCTATTTTTAGAAGCCCAATTCTACTTTTACTTCTACCAAAAGGTCTTTTCCTTTAGCTACGATCAATCCACCACCTTGTGAAGAATCCATAACATAGTCAAAACCTTGTGCTGCGGCTACCTTTTCAATAGCGGCTTTAGCCTTATCAGAAATTGGCGCAAAAAGCTCTCCTTGTTTCTTTTGCATTTCTTGCAATGCAGCTTGTCTTGCGTTCTCTATGTTCTTTTGGAATTCTTGAAGTTCCAAAGCCCTTTTCTCGTTTTCCTCGCGTGACTTGGACTCAGATTCATTTTGATAAAGCGTCGCTTTATTCTGGAACTCGGTCATGGAACCTTGTATATCCGCACTGTAGGTTTGTTCTAATTTCTTCAATTCCGCTTGGGCGGAAATCATCTCTGGCATTTGCTGTAATAGTTCACCAACATTGATATGTGCAACTTTGCTTTGTGCACTAACAAAACTTGAAGCTGCAACAAACAATACTAGGGCAACAACAATCTTCTTTACATTTTTCATAATTCTAAGTAACTTTAATTTTGAGTGTTAAATTTCTGTGTTTAGCTTTTATTACTGATTAGTTGAATCTTTTTCGGTTTCTTTTTTTCTTTGGTCTTGTTTTGTTTTTCTTTTAGCTTCCCGTTCTTCCAACAATTTCTTTCTTCGTTCTTCGTACGCTTTCTTACGTTCTTCCCTTAATTTTAGTTGCTCCGTGCGTTTATCGGCTACCGCCTTTGCCCTAGCGTCTTTTGTATTACTGGCTTTCTCTTGTCTTTCCTTTAGGGCTTCGCTCACTTCTTCGGTTAGTGCTTCGCGATCCTCAAACTCCTTTAACTTGCTGTCCAGCTTTTCCTTCTTCTTGGATTTGCTGACCTTTCTGGTCCTTGCTATCTCCCTTAGAATCAGGTCGCTTACATCATGTCTTTTTTCGGAGTACAACATTACAACATCTGCGGATTTATCAAAAATAAAATCATACTTTTTATTTTTACCAATTTTTTGTACCTCGACAAAAACCTGATCTTGTATGGGTTGTATCAATAAACGCTTCTGCAATACCAAATCGCCCTGTGGTCCAAACCTGTCTTGTTGGTAATCCAAAACCTCTTTTTCCAAAATCTGGATTTCCTCTTCGCGCTCAGCTATTAACTCTTCCGTTAACAACACTTTCTCCGCCATTAAATCTTTCTTCATCTGCTCTACCTTGCTAAGCTTAAGCTCAATCTCCTGTTTCCATTTATTGGCTTTGGAAGACAATTGTTCCGTAGCCTCTCGATACTCTTCTACGTTTTCCAAGATGTATTCCATATCCACGTATCCAATACGTACGCCCCTTTGGGAAAAACTAGTGATGGAAAAAAGTAAAACGGCAAAACCTATTAATGTTCTTGTATTCATTTTTAAATCCGCTAATTACATAGAAAATATCGTGCCAAAATACATAAATAACTTAAAATGAGTTGATTAAACTATTCAAAATCTTGTAGATATTCCATTTTGATTAAAATTGCTGACCAATAATGAAGTGGGTTTGCCAACCGCTAGGTCCTTGTCCTATGGATTGTGGCCTTAGGTCCTCGTCAAACCCGTAACCAAAGTCAATTCCAAGAAGTCCAAAAGCCGGCATAAAAATACGAAGTCCAACTCCAGCTGATCTCTTTAACTGAAACGGATTAAACTCACTAAAATTGTTGAAGGAATTCCCTGCCTCAAGAAAAGAAAGGGCATAAATGGATGCTGCGGGCTTTAAGGTTAAAGGATAACGCAGTTCCATTGAAAATTTATTGTAGATGGTTCCACCATCTTGTTCTTGCTGTCCCGTGATAGGATTGGTGCTAAAAGGGGTCAAGGAACTGTTTTCGTATCCTCGCAATTGTATGATTTCCCTACCGTCCAGGGTAAAGTTACCAAGGCCATCACCCCCAACAAAGAAGCGTTCAAAAGGCACATCGCCAATATCGTTATTATAGTTCCCCAAAAAGCCTAATTCCGCATTGGTACGTAAGACCAACTTATCCACCAATCTGGTGTACCAATCCCCTTTAAAATTAATCTTATAGAATTCAAGGAGTTTAAAACGTTCCTCTTCCCCAGACTCAATTTGTTCCCTTAAAGTCTGGAATTCCTGTTGGTCTTGTGGAGTAGCCGGGTTTGAACCAATTTCGAACAAACGTTCACTGGCCGCATTGATTCCGTCCCTTATGCCTCTAAAATCTTTATTGGAAAATAAGGAATACGGTGGGGTAAACTTAAAGGTAAGCTGAAAGTTGGACCCAGATAATGGGAATATCCTACTTGGTCCCTGCGAACTTCTTGATATCCCTAAGGTATAGGTCAACGAGTTTGATGATCCATTACCAAAGTTAAAAAGACCTGCGTTAAAGTTATTAAAGTCATACAGTTGGTAGCCTAAAGCATGGGAAATGGTGAAAAAGTCATCTGGCCATTGCACCCGTTTTGCCAAACCTGCGGTAATACCCGTAATTGAAAATCCTTGATCCCGATCTACGTCTATTCTACCTTGGTTGTCAAATTGTGTTCTAAACTGTTGTGTCCTGGATAGCGAAAGGTTGAAACGCACTGGTTTTCTACCTCCTAACCAAGGTTCCGCAAAATTCAAACTAAATACCCTAAAGGTCCTACTGGCTTGCAAACGCAGGGCAAATGTCTGTCCATCTCCCATAGGGACAGGTTTGTATGCCTCTCCTTTGAAAAGATTTTGAATGGAGAAATTACTAAAGGAAAGCCCTAAGGTCCCAATAAAACCACCACCACCAAAACCACCTTGCAGCTCTATTTGACTTGATCCAGATTCTACCAAACTGTAATTGATGTCCACCGTTCCTGCGTTAGGATCAGGGTTTATAATGTCCGGAACAATCTGCTCAGCATCAAAAAATCCTAACTGCCCTAGCTCGCGCACACTCCGTACAATATTGTCCTTACTGTATTTTTGGCCTGGCCTTGTCCTTAGTTCCCTAAAGATTACATGGTCATTGGTCTTGTCATTACCTCCAACCGTAACATGGTCTAAAAAGGTCTCTTTACCTTCTATAATACGGATTTCAAAATCGATGGTATCGTTAACCGCGGAAACCTCTACCGGATTGATGCTTGAAAAAAGATATCCATTGTTTTGGTATAAGTTGGTAACGTCTTGGGCATCCGGTTTGGAATCGTCCGCAATCCTCTTTTTTAGCAATACCCCATTATAGGTATCCCCTTTTCTAATCCCAAGGACTTGAGCTAGTAATCTATCGGGATACACCGAATTCCCTACAAAATTAACATCTCCAAAATAGTATTTGTCCCCCTCTTCTACTTTAATTTTAAGTTCAATGTTATTTTCATCTACTTTAACAACGGTGTCAGACAATACCCTAGCGTCACGATACCCTCTTTCTGCATAGGCATCTACCAATTTGGTCAGATCTTCCTCAAAGTCATCTTCTATGTATTTCGACTTTTTCCACAAACGGTAAAACTTCTTCTGCTTGGTGTTCTTTAAAGCCTTTTTAAGTCTTTTGTCCCCCAGTTTTTCATTTCCCTCAAAAACAATATTGTTGATTTTTACCTTATCACCCTTTTTAATGTTAATGACCATACTTTCCGCATTGGTGCCAGAAGTATCTTTTGCAGTAACAATAGTGGCCTTTGCGTTAAGGTAGCCTTGTTTTTTATACTTGTTCTCCAAATACCCTTTGGTATTGGCGATAAGACTTTCCGTAATTTTTTTACCTTTCTTTAAATCGGTATCATCCAGAATACCTTGTACTTTTCGTTTTTTAATACCGTAGACGGTAACGTTGGTCAAGGTTGGGCGTTCCAAAATATTGAGTTCCAAAAATATCTTATCCCCTTCGGTTCTGGTCTTGTAGATCGCCACGTCCGTAAAAAGCTCCAAGCTCCAGAGTTTTTTGATGACCCTACTTATTTCTTCACCGGGTATGGTAATGGGTTGCCCTATACGGAGTCCGGTATAGGTTTTTACCGTTTGCTCGTTATAGCTTTGCAGTCCGGTTACCTCTATACCGCCCAACACATATTTTTTACCGGCCTCCAAAGAAGTGCCCTGCGCTATGGTCGCATTGGCGGTAAATAATAATAGAAATAGTAGTATGTAGTTTGTAGTAATTTTTTTCAACCCTCTAACTAAGTTGTTCGCTAGTTTTTCCAAATCGTCGTTCTCTATTCTGGTAATTGATAATGGCTTCTACCAAATGTTGCTCACTAAAATCGGGCCAAAGTACGTCAATAAAATATAATTCGGCATACGCTATCTGCCAAAGCAAAAAATTGCTTATTCTATGTTCTCCACTTGTACGGATTAGCAGGTCTACATCGGGCAGGTCATGCGTGTAAAGATGAGTATTAATAATGGCTTCGTCAATATTATCAGGTGAAATTATATTATTTTTAACTTTGACGCTTATGGCCTGTATAGCACTTTTAAGTTCCTCCCTAGAGCCATAGCTCAAAGCCAAGGTAAGGGTCATGCCCGTATGGCTTGCCGTCTTTTGGATAACGTCCCTAAGTTCCGTTGCCGCTTTTTGTGGCAACGCATCAATATTACCAATGGCATTAAGCTTAACGTTGTTCTTAATAAAGGTTTTAAGTTCTTTACGAAGGGAAGCCACCAATAGCTTCATTAAGGTTTGTACCTCTAGTTTGGGCCTGTTCCAATTTTCTGTAGAAAAAGCATATAGGGTAAGGAAGTCTATGCCCAGGCGAGCAGAGTTTTCTACTGCAGCCCGTACCGCATTTACCCCGTTTTCATGGCCAAATACGCGATGCTTGCCTTTTTGTTTCGCCCAACGTCCGTTACCATCCATAATAATGGCGATGTGTTTGGGCAATCGCTCCTGGTCAATGTTTACCATGTTTTACCTTGTTACTCAAAACAGTCTTGACAAGGTTTGCGTCCAAAAGTATAGGTTAATGTAATACCCGAGAACACATACCAGTCTTCACTTAAAATGTTGCCAAATCTACTAAAAGATTCAAAATTGGAACCTTCTGGATTACTGGCATCCAAATTATCGGTAAACGTGTATCGAGCACCAATTTCTGCGCCCAAAATCAACACTTGGTTTAACCGATATTTCGCCCCGACTGTCATCGGAATCGCGAAACTACCATCTTTTTGGTTAATATCCTGAAGTTGAGCTCCATCAAAAAAGTTAAAATCGTATCTAAAGTAGGTGACCCCGGTATATAAATAGGGCGTAAAAGCTGGCCCCAGCTTATGTAAATTGTATTCTACAAAGTTGAATTCCAGTCCCAATGAAAATTCCGTTACGGTATTCTCTACCCTAAAACCACGCTGCTGTCTAGAAGCTTTGCTACTCTTGGTATCATCTGCCACAAAACTGCCGCTAATGACACTGGCCCGCCATGCGTAACGTTTGGCTTTATTCCATTTGAACAGTGCTCCAAAAGCGGGTCCGGAAGGGAGGATGAAATTGGTCCTGCCCACATCACCTATATTATTGGCGCCGCCGGCAAAAAGACCTATTTCATACGTTTGGGCTTGTACCCCGCAGATAGCGAGTAAAAAAAGGACAATGATTTTTTTCATAAAAAAGATTGCGCATATGACGAATACCAGATGTTCATCATAGTTTACCGTCAGATAATGTTCTCCTTGTAAAACAGCAATTAAAAGTATTTATTGCCTTGCAATAGTTCAATTGCGCCTATCCTCGCCCCACAACAATTTATTGCGTAAGGTTTTTAGAAAGCTCTCCGAGGTATACGAAATCAACTTGATATTAAAATCGGTTTTTTGAATCACTATTTCCTTTCCATTAGGTATCGTTGCGATGCGGGAATCCAAGGAAACCAGATGCGTCTCCTCTCTACCTGAAACCTTGATCCTAATCTTGGTGTCATCCGCGATTACCAAAGGGCGGGCGTTGAGATTATGGGGCGCAATAGGCGTCATTACCAATGACTTTGTTGTGGGTGCAATGACCGGACCACCACAACTAAGCGAATATCCGGTAGATCCTGTGGGAGTGGCGATAATCAACCCATCTGCCCAATAGGACGTTAAATATTCATTGTTTAGATAGGTTTCCACCATAATCATAGAGGCCGTATCCCTTCTACTTACGGTAATCTCATTAAGCGCGAAATTTAGGTGACTGATCTCTTCAATATCATCATCCAGGCAAATTTCAACCAGACTACGTTCCACTATCGTATAGGCACCGGAGACAAATTCCGTGACCACTTTTTTGACCTCTTCTTTTTTAAAGGTGGATAAAAATCCTAATCTGCCGGTATTGACCCCCACAATGGGAATACCAAGATCTTTTACATAAGTAATGGCACGCAGCATGGTACCGTCGCCACCAAAACTAACAAGCATATCAAAGGATGCATCCAATCCTTCTTCGTTAGAAAATTTTTGAAATTCGATGGAGGTCTTCCCAGCTACCAGTTCAGCAAAAGCCGACTCAATGGCCACCGTAGCCTTGTGCTTTTGCAGTTCCTCAAGAAGTTGAAAAACATACGAAATATCTTTGCCAATATACGATTGGCCATAAATAGCAATCTTCATGATTACACATTTAGATATTTATCCAAATAATCCGATCGCTGTTTTAAATCTTCCAAAAACTGATCGTCGTTATTGCCAAAGACTATGGTATAATTATAACGCCTGAATGTCTGGATAACCTCATTAAGGTTAGCAGCATTTATCTTTATGGTTACTTGGACGATATCGTTTAAACTTTCCGTAATAAAAGCTCCCAGCAACTTGTTGTTGTTGCTTTCTACTATTTGGGCAATCTCACTAAAGGAGTAATCCTTAATGCCCTTGGATACGACCAAAATACCACCTGGTTCGGTAAAAAATGGTGTTGCAATAAAAACGGAAACAATATCATTTAGGTTGTAATAGCCCAGTACGCGGTTCGTTTCATCCAAGACGGGCAAGATATTGGCCTCGTTGCGGGCAAATTTCTCCAAAACATCCAACCATGAAGTCGCTGTTGTTACATAAAAGGACTCCAGCTCATATCTAAAGCTTTCAATTTGTTTGTCCGCTTCAAAGCAAGCATGATCATTTTCAGAAAGCAATCCTAAAAAATGGCCATCCTCTACAACGGCAACGTGGGAAAAGGTCGTTTCTTCAAAAAAGCGTATTGTCTTTTCTAAATTTTCACCAACCTCGTATACCGGTAAGGTATCTATAATATGATGCTGAATCTGTATTGTTCCCATATCTGTCGCAAAATACAATTTATATCACTCAAAAGGTATGCCTAATTTGTATTTTTGAATCTTAAAATAAGGATACGATATGACCAAACTAAGTGTCAACATCAATAAATTGGCCACACTAAGAAATTCAAGGGGTGGCAACGTTCCAAACTTGGTAAAATCTACCAAGGATATCGAAGCCTTTGGAGCAGAAGGAATTACCGTACACCCACGACCGGACGAACGCCATATACGTTACCAAGATGTGAGCGAGTTGAAAGATGTGGTTACTACGGAATTTAATATCGAGGGGAACCCCATACCCAAGTTCATTGATCTTGTTCTTGAGACCAGACCCACACAGGTTACCTTGGTACCGGATGCAGTCGATGCCATAACTTCCAATGCGGGCTGGGACACTGTAAAAAACCATGATTTCTTAAGCGATGTTATCAAAACCTTTAAATCCAATGGCATACGGACCTCAATTTTTGTAGACCCCGATGTTAATATGATAGAAGGTGCCGCCAAAGTGGGCACCGATCGGATAGAACTCTACACCGAAAGCTACGCCACGGAATTTCCAACCGACCCCGCTGCCAGCATTGCACCATTTGTTGCAGCGGCGCATGCGGCACATGCAACGGGACTTGGCATCAATGCCGGACATGACCTTAGTTTGGACAACATCAAATTTTTTAAGGAACATATACCCCACCTTCTGGAGGTTTCCATAGGGCACGCCCTTATTTGCGAATCCCTTTATATGGGATTGGAAAACGTCATCAATATGTACAAACATAAACTGGTTTAATGCAACTTTTACATTCCAAAATTCTTGGGCAGGGACGCCCTCTGCTAATTTTACATGGTTTTCTAGGCATGTCCGATAATTGGAAAACCCTGGGCAATCAATTTGCCAAAGATGGTTTTGAGGTACATTTAATAGACCAGCGTAACCACGGTAAAAGTTTCCACTCAGAAGATTTTGACTATACTTTTTTGTCCAAGGATATTGAAAGATATATGGACCATTATGAACTGGCGGGTGCCATGCTCATTGGGCATTCCATGGGTGGTAAAACGGCCATGCAATTCGCTTGTGACCATCCCGCTAAGGTTACAAAACTTTTGGTTGCGGATATTGCCCCAAAATATTACCCTGCACACCACCAACATATTGTTGATGCGCTTGCCTTACTTAATTTTGATGAAATTACCAGCCGAACGGAAGCCGATCAAGAACTGGCTCGCCACTTGCCGGAATTTGGTATTCGGCAGTTCCTGTTGAAAAACCTATACTGGGTAGAAAAGGGAAAACTTGGTTTCCGTTTTAATCTGGAAGTTTTAAAAAACAGCATGGAGGCCATTGGCGAGAATATTGGGTCCCTTCAAACGTATACGGGCGACGCATTATTTTTAAGGGGCGATAAGTCCGAATACATACTGCCCAATGACTATCCCCAAATTACAAAACACTTTCCCAAAGCCACTATTGAAAGTGTTGCAAACGCCGGTCATTGGTTACATGCAGAAAATCCAAAAGACTTTTATCAGAAGGCGATTGATTTCCTAAATCGTTAAAAATTGGTCAATTTTATTATGCATGCATAATTTTTTTGTGCCATTTATTGTTTGTATGACAATTTTCCTATAGATTTGGTGATATTGGATTTACAAAAAATTAACATAAACTAACTTTAATAATACTTTTATGAAAAAGTTCCTCGCCTTCATGACGGTTTTAGGGCTATTTGTTTCCTGTACGGACGACGATGTCTTGGTTACCCCTCCAGTTGAAGAACCAATAAACTTTACCAGTGGTACGGCAGATTTCTCTAATTATGTGGCCATTGGCAACTCCTTAACGTCCGGCTTTTCAGATGCAGCATTGTTTAGAGCAGGACAAGAAGCGTCCTTTCCAAATATGTTGGCACAAAATTTTGCCTTAGTAGGCGGTGGTGATTTCAGCACTCCCTTTATGGCAGATGATCTTGGGGGCGCCACTTTTGGTGGACAACCCATTATAGGTAATAGGCTTTTTCTAGCTTTTACTGCAGCAGGGCCCGCACCAACTCCCGTTCCTGGTATGGGGACTACGGAAATTACCAATGTACTTACGGGACCTTTTAATAATATGGGCGTTCCCGGAGCTACCAGTTTTCAACTGTTGGCGCCTGGTTTTGGAAATTTAGCCGGCGTACCCTTGCAGCAAGCCAATCCCTATTTTGCGCGTTTTGCTTCTGGGCCTAATGCTTCGGTTATTGGTGATGCCTTAGCTCAAAACCCCAGTTTCTTTTCTTTATGGATAGGAAACAACGATATTTTAGGTTATGCGACATCCGGAGGTTCCGGCACCGACCACAATGCCACCGGAAATCTTGACCCAGCAACCTATGCAGGAAACGATATTACAAACAATGATGTTTTTGCCAGTGTATATAGTGGCATTGTACAGCAATTGGTAGCTACTGGAGCTGATGGTGTGGTAGCCAATATTCCTAGTGTAACGGATATTCCGTTCTTTAC
>CALEYA010000086.1 GCA_937926215.1 uncultured Croceitalea sp.
GAAAGTGAAAAAACTTAAAGGTTTATTCTCTATATTGTCCCAATCCAAGACAAATAAGAAGTTTTACGGATTGCGTTAAATATTTCATAAATATGGAATGCTAATATGTCAATAGAACTTTAATATTGTTATTTGGTGAAGTTTTAATGTTAAGTATATAATTTTAAATAAAAATGACCGACGAGTTACGTGATAGAGCTACGGAGTTTCAGAATAGAACTTTGAGCCATATGTCTACCAGTGATAGGGTAGCGGCTTCCAGGGAGGCCAAAAAACTTATTCTTGAGATTAATGAAATATATAAGGAGACCAAAGATTCTGAGCTTATGGATATCATGAAGCTTTTGACAGAGAAGAAGAAAAAGATTGAAAAGCGCCTGAAGGGAACTCCTTTGGTATAACTTTTTTTACATAAATACAGAAAGCCCAACTACACAGTAGTTGGGCTTTCTGTATTTAATACTACAAACCGGAAATATGGAGACTTCAAAGCAACTAAAGTTAAAGTATTTTTCATGTAGCATATTTATAGCTTTAATATGCTGAATTTTCTTACCTTATAGTTTTAATATCATCCAAGATACCAATCCTATAATAGGGTAAGGTAATAATGATCAATAACTAAGGACTAGGGGTTCCGTATATTGCAATAGTATAATGAAGTTTATTCAATCCTTTTGGTCAAAACCTTTACTTAGCCAAGAACATAAGGATAACCGTTTGTTTCGATTTAAAGGGGGATTTCCAAGTAATTTTCTTTTTCTATGTGCTTGGACGTACAGTTGCCTTACCATTAAGAAGTACTATGGAAATTTGCATTTGGTGACAGATAGTTATGGGATAGAAATTTTTAAAAATATCCTTGATCTACCTTATACAAGTTTTTCCGAGGTCTTGGACAATTTAGAAGGGTATCATGAGGGTTTTTGGGCGTTAGGAAAGCTATATACGTATCAGTTGCAAGAAGAGCCCTTTTGTCATATCGATGGGGACGTCTTTGTTTTTGGGGACGTTTTTAGGGATTTGTTGGACAAGCCGGTTTTCTGTCAAAGTTATGACTATAATAGCGAGCAATACTCGGAAATCCACCCCTATGTGCACGAAAATTTTGATAAGGTACCCAAAGCTTTTGAGGCAGACTTAACAACGAAAATTAAGTTTTTAAACGTTGGTGTTATCGGCGGGTCCGATATTGATTTGTTCCAGAAGTATACCCACGCGGCCTTTCAGTTAATCGATGCCAACCAAGAAAAAGTTGCGTCTATCAACGTAAGCCTATTGAATTTATATTATGAGCAGTTTTTGCTTAGCAATATTATTGCAAATGAAGGGATTAGCGTGGACAGCTTATATAAATTGCCGGACAATGAAGCTAAAAACAAATTTGTAGATTTTGTAGGAATACCAAACAGGTCAAAATACATTCATCTTATTAGCGGTTTTAAAAGATCTACAAAATATATGGAACAAGTAGTGATGCGATTAATGTTGGAATACCCAGAATATTATAAACGTCTTTTGAAGTATAATGAAACGGTTTCTTATGGGAATTAGGACTTTTTTTATGTTGTGGTTGGATACTTTGCCTTTTGAACAGTACTATGAAGTAGATTTGCCCAAATTTTTTAGTATTCCGGAAAGGGAGTACTTTTTGGAAGCTATGGCGGGACTTAAAGTAGCCTACCCAAAATTAGAGAAATATATTGAAGACTATGCCCAATTGGAGCAGTTCCGTTTTGATCTTATAGACGGTTTTAAAACCACTCCGGAACAGGCTCAAAATCAGTTTAAAAAAGCTCTTGAATTCTGTAAATCAACTCTAGAAGACAAAAGAAACTACAGTTTTAAGGTGAATGAAGAGATTCCCAAATTCATTACCCACAGCAAATTTCAATGGTATGGTAACAGTACTGAAATTGGTGGGGATGAGGGAGGAAGTTATCTTTTTGCTCCCAGCATATTAAACCTTCCACCCCAAGAACTTGTACTTAATGGACTAAACTCTTTATTACTGGATTTAAAAGATTACGGAGAAGTTTTTTCGTATAATCAGTTTTTGGATTTGGTAAGCAACAATTTAGGAATGGATCGGAAAGAAATGGATCCCATGTTGTTGGAATTCATGACGGAACAGGTACTCTATTATAGAACACTAGTTCCTTATGCATAAAAAAGTCCAAGATAGCTAGCCATCTTGGACTTTAATACTCTTAGTAGCTAAAAGTAAAATAACAGCTTTTAGTCACCACAACAGCACATGGCCATAGGATTCACGTGCATACAATAGTATGCAGGACATGTCATGTTTCCACCACCATTAATTTGCTTTTGCTGGGTGATGCTCAACGCTTGCTTCTTTAAATTTTTCAGATTCAACGTACTCATAATAAGAATTTTTAATAACTCCTCTTTTTTTCATTGAGGCTTCGGAGTTGACCTTTCTAAATATACAAAAAGTAAGATTAAAAAAATTATTTTAAGAGAAAATTCCTTCACATTTAACAGAATTTATTCTTTCTTATTATAAGTTGATTTATAATTACTTATAAGAAAAAACGTAAAATAAAAATCAATTACGGCGATTTTCAATACTTAAAATCGCTGTTTTTGCGTATTAGTGATTCCCACTAAAAATACTACTAAGGTGATAAAAAAGGGGTCAAGCAGACGAAGGTATTCCGTTATAATTGCTACGTTTCCTTGCATTTTTTGTTTAAATTCAATTTCCCTGTTGTATGTCGTTATCAAACGATCCGTCAACGCAATATCCACAAAGAAGCTTCCATTACTATCGGGTACCAAAGAGACCCTTTTCACCTTTCCGACCAACATTCCACATTCAGATTGATTTAGACCGCGGTCCCCTGTTCAGACTGTTCAACCAGTTCGTCAATAAAAAAAGCGAGTTCTTTTCGTTCATATTCGTCCGGATATTTTTGTCCATTGATAAATAGGGCAGGGGTAAAATCGATTCCATTTTCCAAACACCATTTTTGTTGTTGTTCCAATAGGGATTTAGGAAATCGTTCTTGGGCTTCGGACCATTTTTCCAGCCAAGATTTTAGATTGGTAGAAACATCAAATGCTTCGTGCAGGGCATCATAACAGCAATTTCTATCGCTCTCAAAAAGTTCCGACAGCCGATGCGCAACTTTAAAACCTAAACTTTGCGGAAATTTGGCATCTACATTGAATCTAATGGTAAGTGCTACGTTATCGTCATTGTTTTTATAGATGCTTTCCAAATCTGAATGCGCTTCCTTACAAAATTGACATAATGGATGGGTAATCAATAAAATCCGTACCGGGGCCAATGGGTTTCCAAAAACGATTTCATTGCCCTGAAGATTTGCAATTTCAGTAGGGACTTTCGTATTTTTTTGAATGAGGGCATCAAAAATTTCGAAGTTCCTTTTGAACTTTGTAGCGGTCATTTTTAAGTTTTCAAACTCCTTTGATGTAAGGGCGGATTTTCGTAGCAGGTACCAACTAAAAGAACTTAAAAGGGCAATGAAGAGCACCGATATAAAACTATTGAAATCCAAAAAAGGGATAAATAGTTCCGTATTTGAGGTGAAGAGTACAAGAAACTGAAGCCAAAGGGTAGCTACAACGAGCAGGCAAAGTGGACACCATTCTTTTAGGACCACTTTTTGATAGTAGATGGAATAGAACGTAATGGGCAAGGAAAGTACGGATAGTAGGGACAAATAGGGGAGTACATGGATAAAGGACCAGCTGCCAGCAATCCCAAGCAGCACCAATCCCATAAAATAAGTTCCTCCCAAATCACTCAGCTTAAAACGGTTGAACAGCAGAGCTCCTTTGGAATCCAAAACGGTGGAACAACCGTTTGACGTAGTATTTCCACAGATGTTATTTAAAATGCTTGGGGCATCACCAATTTCTTGTTTTAGAATAAGATAGCTCGCCGAAAGACCAAATAAGCAAAGCAGAAAGTAAATGGCTGTTTGTACACTAGGGGTACCCAAAAAGAATAAAACACATATAAAAACCAAGGTCAACACATGCCTGTAAGTATGTATCAGGCTATTCTTTTTTAAGATATGATCCCCCTTCTCATCTTCCGTTGCTATAAGGATGGCGACCCCACTCCAATTCTTAAGAAATTCCTGCGTAGACAAGGAAACGGAATCATCATCGGCACCGTCCAAGTGTATGCTATCCTTCGTTTTGGTAACCATAAAAAGCTCATGGGCGTTTTTCATGGTACAAATAAATCGTTGCGGCAATTGCGTCAATATGGCTGCACTTACTTCCAATTGCGCTGCTACATTGGCTATTTTAAAATGGGATAAAACCCCGGTAAGTGCATGGACGCTTGGATATGAAGGATGGCTTAATAGTTGGAACCGTAGTTCTTGGTTATTCAAACGATACCCTTCCAAATTTAGAAATCTTTTAAGCAAATGATATAATTTCTCATTTTCCATAGGGTTATCTACTTATTATTGTAGTAAGAAATTTATTAAATTAAAGTGAGAATAACTGCTAAAAATTGGAATAACTTGTGGAACCGTTTATAGACTTTTTATATTGAAGAGGGAATTTCTTCTAAATCCTAGAAGAAGTATGATCGTAACAAGTCGTTACTGCGATTTGTTTTAGGTGATTAAGATTTGATTGGGGCACAAATGCGAAAAGTAGCTCTGGGTTTTCAATATCAATTTTCGGCTATATAGCAACGGAATCCACTCACTACTCATATCCAAACCAATCAAAGCTTACTTTTGATTTTGAAGGTGCACCCTGGCTAGTGGCATAGATACCTATCATAAGCCCGTTGAAACGTAAAGCGGTTTCATCCCCTAAACCGGAAAGGTCCTGTGGATTACCAATTTTTTGAAAGGCAATGCCATCACGACTAAAACTAAACTGTGCCTTGTTCTTTCCGTCGCCTTCAATGCGTAACTGAACTGTAGTACCGTTGTAAGGAATTTTAGCTACCATTTCTTTTTCTTTTCCAAACGTTTTAATCAATTGGATTTCATGGGCACTTTTCACCAATTGATAGTGGGAATCACTGCTTCTATACAGGATTATCCCAGCTTTTTCATTCGATTTTTTGCTCGCGAATTCCATAGCGGTCGACGCCTTAAAATTATGGTCAAGTACTCTCTTGGCGATTAGGCTTATCAATTCCTTTTTGTCCACCTCGCCGGGCAAAATATCCAAAATGAGTTTTCCCCCACTTAGCCGATGCCATTTGGTCTTTGGCGATTTCAAGAAATTCCATTCCAAACCAAGCGTTTGGTCATTAAATGCATCCCGGTTTGCTTTCGTTTTGAACGGATGTAGTCTTAGGTCCGGCCTTTTCATTTTTTCTTGCAGGATACCTATTCCGGAATTGAATACAGGTCGCTTTCCTTCAAAACTGACGGGTACTAGATAGGTTTCCCTACCTATTATGGAATAGCCGTTTATTTTTTTCTTAGCATGAAGAACGGCCCACCAATCTTTGTTGCCTGTTTGGACCAAATCTGTATGGCCAACGGCCCAAATAGGATAGTCCTTACCCAGAAAACGGTGTGTGAATACGGGGTTTGCTTGTTCCGCTTCATAAGGACCGAAAATGGAATCGCTGTAAAATACCGTAGTGGCGTGATGGAATGATGTGCCGCCTTCTGCTACCATAAGCAAGTAGGTTCCATTAATTTTATACAAGTGTGCGCCCTCCGTCCAGCGGGCATTTATAGCGTGGCCGTAGGTCAATTTTTTTCGTTCTCCCACCAAGGCCTTCTTTTTCAAGTCCAGTTCTTGAATCCAAATGAAAGACTGTCCTTCCCATTCTTTGTCATCGCCAACATTTTCATTACCGGTATAATAACAGCTACCATCGTCGTCCCAAAAGAGGGATGGGTCTATTCCGGGGGCATCCAACCAAACCGGTTGGGACCATGGTCCTCTGGGATTTTTGGCGGTAATGTAAAAATTACCGCCGCATTCTATGCAGGTGTTTATAATATAGAACGTCCCATTGTGATAACGTATGGTAGGGGCGTACACCCCCCTGGAATTGTTGACCTCTTTTGGGATGGTCATAGTATTCTCTTGGCTAAGGCCATACCCTATCAGCTCCCAATTGGTCAGGTCTTTACTATGATATATGGGCAATCCGGGAAACCACTCGAATGAGGAAGTCACCAGATAAAAATCCTCGCCAACCGCACAAATACTCGGATCCGGATTAAAGCCCGGTAAAATAGGATTTTGAAAGGTATCCACTGTGTTTTGGCCATAGTGTACCCCGTTGAAGATTAGAAGCAATGAGGTGAAAATTTTAAGCTTCAAATGCATGACAGGTTTTTAATAACGATTAAAAAGGTGGACTTGGAAATGCCAAGCCCACCTTACATAAAAAAACTAAACTAAATCATCTGATGTTAACGTACTACATCAACATTCTTTTCTGGTTGTTTGGCATCCAACCTTGTATTCATGGCATTAAGTGCCGATTTGAGTGCCGCCAGTTCCTCAGGATGTGTTGCCGCCAAATTTTCTTTTTCGCCTATATCTTCCTTTAGGTTGTAAAGCTCATAAACGTCATCTTCATAAAAATGGATCAACTTCCAGTCCCCTTCCCTAATCGCCTGGCCTGGCGTCCATCCGCTGGTATGGTAATGTGGATAATCCCAGAACAGGACGTCGTGTACTTCATCTCTTTCATTCATTATCAACGGATACAGACTTTCACCATCAACATGGAGGTCCGGACGTTTTTTAAGACCTAAGGCTTCTAGAATGGTAGGGAACAGATCCATACTCATTACTTTGGCGTTGGAACTGGTAGGATAGTCAAGCCCGGGGCTTTTTATGATCAAGGGAACCCGTATCCCACCTTCATAGGCCCATCCTTTTCCTGCCCTAAGGGGTCTTACACTAGTTGGGGGAATCCAATCGGATTCCGTAGTAGAAAGCCCTCCGTTGTCCGAGGTGAATACGATCAATGTGTCGTCCGTAAGTCCTAAGGCATCCAGTTTGTCCAAAAGCCGACCAACATTCTCATCGAGCGCATAGACCATAGATGCGTATTCTTCATTGTATTGGTTGATTACGGTATGTCCTGCACCTTCGGGTGCGGTAATAGCCGTGGTATCTGTTAAGTTTTTTTTCTTTTCGGCAAACTTTGCCAAATGCTTTTTACTGGCCTCTATTGGTGTATGCACGGTATAATAGGCCAAATATAAAAAGAAGGGGTTGTTTCTATTTTCTTCCAGGAATTGGAGGGACTCATCCGTGAGCCTATCGGTAAGATACTCCCCATTGGGTCCGTCCGATAATTTGGGATTGTTATATGGGGCATAGTAACCCCCTGGTGGTTGTCCCATATGATGACCGCCCATGTTGATATCAAATCCTTGATCTTCAGGAAAAAAACCAGTATCCCCTAAATGCCATTTGCCTGCAAAAAAGGTGTTATAGTCCGCTTCTTTCAAAACCTCCGCAATGGTGGTCTCTTCCAGTGGTAGCTGGTTATAGTCCTCCACACTTTTTAAGGGCCTGTCCTTAATTACATGTCCCGGAATCCAATCGGTAATACCAACCCGTGTAGGGTACTTACCGGTTAAAATTGCCGCGCGGGTAGGGGAACATACCGGATTTGGCGTGTAAGCACTGGTAAAAACGGTGCTTTTCGATGCAAGGCGATCTATATTTGGGGTTTCATAAAATTCACTTCCATAACAACCTAAATCTTTCCAACCCAAGTCATCAACAAGGATGAAAACGACATTTTTTTTATCGGGTCCGTTAGCATTTTCTGGACGTTCTTTTTGTTTTGGTTTACAGCAAACCAAGCTTATGCCCACAAAAAGAAGTAGCATGTTTTTATAATACATAGTTGGGTTTAAAAAATCCTAGAATAAAAGGGCATCGCATAGGATGCCCCTTATTAAGAAAATGGATTAATATCCTGGATTTTGTTCCAAATTGGGATTGTTGTCCAGTTGTGCTTGTGGAAGGGGAAAAAGCACTTGGAAATCTTGTGCGGCAATGCCCCGATCCACGGCTTGTTGGATAAATCTGTCATGACGTATCAAATCTTCCCTTCGCAGGCCTTCCGTATAGAATTCACGACCCCTTTCCGCCAAAATAAAATCCCTTAAAAGTTCCGTCGAACCAAAATCAGTTAAAGCGATAGGCGTTGCACCTACCCTGTTTCTAATTTGATTGATCAAATCAATACTCTCTTGGTTTGGTCCGTTGGTTTCATTTAAAGCTTCGGCACGCGCCAGGATAATATCGGCTAACCTAACATAAGGAATGTCGTTACCGTGAAAGTTACCTTGGGCATTTGGATCGGGAACGTACTTAAAACTACGCACGTCATCCAGTGGGTTCCCTTCGGCATCGCGGTCTAGCGGTGTAAGCACGCCCGTGGTGGTCGGGGTGTATTCGTCTACGAACAAAAGTCGTCTGGTATCTGCTGCTTCAAAGGTTTCATAGAAAGCGGTGTATGTTCTAAACTGCGCCCCAAAGTTTGTCCAATTGGTTTGGATCGGAAAATTGGGAGGAAAAGCGTGGGGCATGTACACATTGGTCTGATCGCTTCCAATCAGACACTCGAACCTAAAAATAAACTCGTTGTTGCCTTCGCCTTCTACGGTAAACAAGGTGGTATAGTCATCAAAGAGTGCATATCCGCCTCCATCGATTACCTCTTGCGCTGCAGCCGCAGCTTGTGCCCATTGTCTGTTGTTCAAGTAGAATTTGGTAAGAATGGCGTACGCGCTGCCTCTATTTGCCCTGCTGGAAAGCCCGCCAAAATCGAGGTTGTCCACGGCAAACTGTAAGTCCGCCTCCACATAAGCACGATATTCTTCTTCCGTAGCCCTTGGGGTTTCTTGCCCCAGTGCCGCTATCTCGTCCAAGGAAGCCCCTTCGGGAATTTCAATAATCGGTGTCGGACCAAAAAGATTGTGCAACAAATAATATGAAAATCCACGTACAAAACGTGCCTCTGCACGCGCTCGCTGAAGCGCCGCCTCATCTACACCCTCAACGGTGTTGGTTACACTAAGGACATTATTGGAAGCTGCTATGGACGTATAGAATTGACCGTATAGGCCGTTGAAGAAACCCGTTGAAGGGTCCCAGTTAAAGCCTATAATGGGCACTACTTGGGCGTTAAGCCCCCCGCCGGTCTCCCAAGCGATATCCGTTGGAAACTCGGATAAAATATTAAAGTAGTTACGGGCCCCTGCAAAGCCGGTAAGGTCAAATGATCCGTAAGCACCCGTTAAAAGTGCATCTATACCTGATTGATCTTGTAGAAAAGCATCAGGTTCGAATTCCGTGAAGATTTCTTCTTCCAAAAAGTCTTCACAACTTAGTATGGTGAATATGGTAAGTATTCCTATTATATATTTTTTCATATCTATTTTTTAAAATTTTACGTCAAGTCCTAATCGTATCGTTCTGGCTAGCGGAAAGCTATTATAACTAGCCCTTCCAACCCCAGAAGTACCGCCCTGTGATCCTTGGGTGGGGTCAAGACCCTCTGAACTGGCGTCTGGATCGTATCCTTCAAAGTCCGTAATGGTAACTAGGTTATCCGCTGCCAAGAAGACCCCAAGTGAAGAAATACCCCAATTGTCCTTTACGGGAATGGAATACCCTAGGGTGATGTTCTTAAGACGAACAAAAGATGCATCCGTTATCGTTAATGAATTGATTACGAACTGCCCTCCGTATAAACTGGAATTTTCACCGGATGGTAATTCGTTGGATGGGTTTTGGGGCGTCCATCGGTCCGTAAAATATCTGGAAATCGAGTTTCTTGAAGCATTGGTGGGGTATAACGATTCCGTCACGTTGGCATTCAAGGTTTCAATACCCAAAACTCCTTGTACAAAGACATCTAAAGAAAAATTCTTGTATTGAAAGCTGTTGTTGAAACCAAAACTGAAGTCTGGAAAAGGATCTCCTAAGACCACACGGTCATCGGCATCAATTTCCCCATCCCCATTTTGGTCTACAAAGCGGGGCATACCAGGGGAGTAGCCTTCGGCAACCGAAAAAGGCGTAGCCGCAGCCTCAATATTATCCCCTGTCTGAAAAATACCATCTATTTCAAATCCGTAGAACGATTGCAACGGGTCACCTTCCCTAACAATAAGGTATTGCGAGATAAAAGTGCCTATGTTACCGCCGATAATCTCCTCGGTAAAATCGGGTAATTCCGTGACTTCGTTCTTTAAGAAAGATCCATTAAGCGTAGAGGTCCAACTAAAATCTTCATTATTAATATTGACGGTCCGTATGCTTACATCCAAACCGGAATTCCGAACCTCTCCAATATTAGTACGTACGTTGGTAAAACCCACAACTGAAGGCAAAGGCTGGTTGAACAATTGATCTACCGTACTTCTGTTAAAATAGTCTAGGCTACCGGAAATTCTATTGTTCGCTAAGGCATAGTCAAGGCCTATGTTGATTTCTTTGGTCGTTTCCCATCTTAAATTGGGGTTTGGCAATCTGGCGGCGACCACACCTTGGGCTACTGCACCATTAAAGACGGAACTCCCGCCTGAAATGAGTGTTTGCCTTGTTTCAAAATTATTGATGCCCTGGTTGCCCAGTTCACCATAACCTACCCTTAATTTAAGTTCATTTATAAACTTATGGTCCGCTAAGAACGCCTCTTCACTCAAACGCCAACCTAGGGAACCTGAAGGGAAAAAGGCATATTTATTGTTATCTGCAAACCTGGAAGAGCCATCCACCCTAAAAGAAGCGGTTAAAAGGTATTTGCCTTGATAGTCATAGGTAGTACGTCCAATAAAACCGTTCAAACGGTTTTTGAACCTGCTGCTAAAAATGTTATCCTGCGTGTCCCCATTTCCACTTTGCAAAAGGTCGGTGCCGGTAACATCCGAAAGGAATCCCGCACCGGTTGCCCTTACGCCCCGGGTATCGAACTCCTCAAGGGTAACCCCACCAAAGACACTAAAGTTGTGATCCTCGTTAAAGGTATTGCTGTACTTAAGCAATGCTTCTATGAGCCAATGCGTTTCCTCTGCCGAAGAAACATCCGCGATTCCCCCGTTACTTAGCCCTCCAATGGTTGAACGATCCCGATAAAAATCGGTTCTTGATTGGTTGGATTCTGCACCTAACCGCAAGGTTGCGGTCACATTGTCAACGATTTCGTAATCCGTATTGATAGAGGCATAGAACCTGTTGAAAACCGTTTCATTGTCTATACCGTTGATCAGTGCACTTGGATTGTCCAATGCGATGGAAGGGTTTAGAAAAAAGCGACCTTCATCGTTTAATCCTGCAGGCAAGGTAGGATCAAATTGGATGGCGGAGTTGATGGGTCCTGCACCCTCGTTTGCACCATTGGAGAACAAGATGTCATCATTGGTCTGTCTGGTGTAGTTGGCACTGGCCGAAATCAATAAATTTTCTAGCGGCCTTGTCTGTACGTTAAGCCTGATGTTGTATTTCTGGCTTCGCGAACTTTCAACGATACCATTTTGGTCAAAATAATTCAACCCTAAATAATAATTGCCCTTATCGTTACCGCCGGACATGGATATCTGATGGTTCTGTACGGTTGCGTTTCTAAAGATCTCGTTTTGCCAATCCGTACCTTGTCCAAAGCCGGAAATTTGCTCTGGGGTATACGTGCCCGGAGCCCTTAAATTTACAAGTTCCGCATAGTCCCTAGCACCTAGTACATCCAAATCTTCCGATACACTTTGAAACCCGGTGTACGTGCTATAGCTTAAACTCGTTTGGCCAGCACGACCTTTTTTAGTGGTGATCAAGACAACGCCGTTAGCGGCCCTTGTTCCATATATTGCGGCAGAGGAGGCATCCTTTAAGATATCGATACTCTCAATATCGCCCGGGCTAAGCGATTGTGGATCAACCCCCGGTAACCCATCAACAACAAACAGTACCGAATTATCACTGTTAATGGAACCTGCTCCACGTACCTGTATACGTAATGGTGCTCCGGGTGCAGAGCTTACCTGACTCACATTGACACCAGAAGCGGCCCCGTTCAACAATTGAACGGCATCATAATTGGCCCCTTGGGTAAAATCTTCAGCTTTTACGGATGCTATGGCACCGGTTAAGTCCGTTTTTCGTTGCGTACCGTAACCGATAACCACCACTTCATCAAGTGCGGCTGCGTCCAGTTCCATTTGTATGCTTATGGAAGTCCGGTCGCCGACGGCGATTTCCTGGTTTACATAGCCAAGATAAGAGAAGACAAGGATTGAGGTCACATCGGAAACTGCAATCGTAAAATTACCATCAAAGTCCGTCTGTGTACCGTTAGTAGTGCCTTTTTCTATAATGTTGGCCCCTGCTAAGGGTGTGCCGTTTTCATCCGTGACCGTTCCAGATACGGACAGTTGTGTGGGTGCTACGATGCGTGGCCCTTGTGGCGCCATATTTTGCTTTTCGCGCAGCACTATCTGCTTGTTAACGACTTCAAACTCCGTTGCGGAACCTTTAAAAATTCCGGAAAGGATCGTACTGATTTTCTTGTTATCCGCATGTACCGATACAATCTGGTTTAAATCAACGCGATTTCGGTTGTAGAGAAACTTAAATTCAGATAATGATTCAATTTTTCGAACGACATCAGTAATGGAAACATCTTGCATATCCAAGGTAATTCTGGCCGATTGTGCGTAGGAATCACCAGCTTTTAGCTGAAACAATGAAATGATCAATAAAAAAACGGTTAGTTTCATTTTAAGGTCAAATTTCAAGTGGATTTGTTCAATACCACATGAATTATGTATTTTTTGCATAATTTAGTTTTGAATGGATTAAAATTTCGATTTTGATCACACTTCTAGGATCGGGAAATGTGAGCGCATTTTCCGATTCTTTTTTATGAGTGTGTAGTTTTTGGTCTTACATAGTCATGAATGTTTTAGTTTTTAGTGGTTATTGGATAAATATGGTGTTGTCAACTATTTCATAATCAATAGCAAAACTCTTATCAAAAGTTTCTAAGATCTGCTCGATGGTTTCAATATCAAATGTGGCATCGAACCGTTGTTCGTCAAGAACCACATTCGTATTCTTTATGGTTACGTTGTAATGCCTTTGTAGCTGGTGGCGAATCTGTTTGAAAGTAGCATTTCTGAACATCAATTTGCCGTCCAACCACGCGGTATGGATTCTGGTGTCCACATTTTCTACCCCGGTATTTTTATTGGTTTTATTCCATGCGGCCTTGTAACCAGGTTGAAGTACCGTTTGTTGCGTTTCAAAACCATTATCATTGGACAATGCGACGGATCCTTCTACCAGAACGGTATTGATTTCCTCGTTTTCGGGATAATGGGAAACATTAAATTGGGTGCCTAACACCACCACGTTCAATGCATCGGCATGCACCACAAAAGGATTGCTTTCATTTTTGGCAACATCAAAATAGGCTTCCCCAGTTAAAAAAACGTTGCGGGGCTGACCTTTTGGAAAGGTGGTAGCATATTTTAAGGAAGAGCCGGAATTGAGGAAAATATGGGAACCATCGGAAAGTATGATATCAAAACGCTTTCCGTAGGGAACGTTCAACGTATTGTAAACTTCTTTGTCTACAGGGTTTTTAAGCGTATATGTAATGCTATTCTTGTCCTGTTTTCCTATAACGGTACCATCGCTATCTTTTACAAGCTTGGTTTCGTTCTCATCCAATATGATGAGGTCTCCCTCTGCTGTTTTTAAGGTGACCACATCATTTTTAAGGGCAATACCGCTTTTATCAACGACCTCAACGGCATCATCGGATTGCGCTTCCTGAAAAAAGTAACCAAGCCCAAATAACAAGACAAAAATTGCAGCGTATTTTAAAGGGTCGGTAAATTTTGGATTTCGGAACGGATTTTTATCTTTCTTTATTTTTAACAGCAGATTTTTTTTGATACTATCAATATCAGGTTTGCTCACTGCTGCCGTGACCTCATAATGTATTTTGACATGCTTGTCAAATACCCGCTCGTTGTTAGGATTGGAAATCCAAAGGGAAAGAAAATCCAGCTCATCGGCGGATGCTTCGTTTACCAAATATTTTACAATGAGATTTTCTATTCTCGAAGGTTCCATAAAGTGCGTGTTCTCTATAGATAGACAAGACAATTTTCAATAACCCTAACTTTAGTTGCATTTTTTTTTCATATTTTTAGTGAAACCTTCATTTTTTGAGAATCTCATAAACAGTTCATGAAGTATAACGACCAAACCATATTGATCAAAGACCTTAAAAAAGGTAAGGAAGAGGCCTATGTTCATTTGGTGGAGACGTATTCGGATAGGTTGTTCGCGTACGCACTTACGTTATCCACCAATGCCGCAATGGCCCAGGATATTGTTCAAAACGTTTTTTTAAAAACATGGGATAGGAGAAAGAAAATGTATATCAATTCTTCCGTACAGAACTATTTGTTTAAAAGTGTTAGGAACGAGTTTTTGAATTTGTACAAGAAGAAACGTTCGACCATGCTACTGGAACAGAAATATTTTGAGTCATTGGAAAGGGTTACCCATACCTATGATGAAAAACAGCTTACGAAGTACTTTGACAGGATTACGAAGGAAATTCAGAATTTACCTCCAAAATGTAGGGAAGTCTTTCTTTTGAGCAGAATGGACGGACTGACCAATATTGAAATATCGGACTATTTACAGGTTTCCATCAAAACGGTCGAAGCCCATATTACCAAGGCATTTTCACTTCTTAGGGAAAAATTGCAGAAACAATTTGAGCCTATCTTTTTTGTTCTTTTTGGTAAAGTATCGTAAGTAGATATGCCCCCTAAACTAATGGGATATTTTAATTCTTAGCATTACCTTAGTTATATTTCCACTACTTTGGCAATCATCTTTTGCAGATTTACGATGGCGTTCATGCTTTTTTCCATGGATGGAATTGCCCGAGCGTCAACCCGGTATTTAGTTAAATGGATAAGGGGTTTTGATTGAAAATTGCAATAGAGGGTTTGGGAAAAATCCCTAAAAAAGAAATAATCAAAAGATATGGAATCAATATTGGAAACCGCAGATTGGTGGGTGTTGGCTATTTATCTATTGGCCCTGGTTGCCGTTGCCGTTTGGGTAGTGTTACAAAAGAACAAAAACACGGAAGACTATTTTTTGGCCGGTAGAAATGTGGGATGGTTCGTTATTGGTGCTTCCATATTTGCATCCAATATTGGTTCTGAACATGTAGTGGGATTGGCCGGTACAGGGGCCGAATCCGGAATGCCCATGGCACATTATGAGCTACACGCATGGATTGTCCTCTTGTTGGGCTGGCTCTTTTTACCCTTTTATTTTAGAAGTAAGGCCTTTACCATGCCCGAGTTTTTGGAAAAACGGTTTGATAGCCGTTCCAGATGGTTTTTGTCCGTCTTCTCCCTTATCGGTTATGTGATCACAAAAGTATCGGTCACCATCTATGCCGGTGGTATCGTGGTGTCTGAATTATTGGGGATCCCTTTTTGGTACGGAGCTATTGGTATCGTGTTGTTTACTGGTGCCTACACCATAATTGGCGGAATGAAAGCCGTGATATATACGGAAACCTTACAAACGGTAATTTTAATAGCTGGATCTATTATAATCACCTATTTAGGCTTGGAAAAAGTGGGAGGCTGGGAAGAGTTAAAACTAACGGCTGGGAGTGAACATTTCAATATGTGGCGCCCCATATCGGACCCAGATTTTCCCTGGACCGGAATGCTGATCGGCGGAACTATTGTAGGTGTTTGGTACTGGTGTACCGATCAGTATATCGTTCAACGTACGTTGGCCGCCAACAACATTAAAATTGGGCGTAGAGGAGCCATATTTGGGGCATATCTAAAGCTATTGCCCATCTTTATATTTTTGGTTCCCGGCATCATAGCGTACGCACTTGCCCAAAAAGGCATACTGACTTATGAAAAGAGCGATGAGGTTTTTCCGGTTCTCGTCAAGACCCTATTGCCAGTGGGTTTAAAAGGACTGGTTGCGGGTGGTCTTATGGCAGCCTTAATGAGTTCCTTGGCCTCCGTTTTTAATTCGTGTTCCACAATTTTTACCATTGATATTTATAAAAAATTAAAACCTTTTACCGAGGAGAAAAAACTACTGCGGATCGGTAAGCTAGCTACCACAATTGTGGTTGTTTTGGGCATTATTTGGATTCCCATTATGGAAAAAATTGGGGGAGGGACTTTGTACCAATACCTGCAAAGCGTACAGTCGTACATAGCACCGCCGATTACCGCGGTATTTCTATTGGGAATCCTCTGGAAGCGTGTGAATTCCCAAGCGGCCATTGTCACCCTATTTTCCGGTTTGGGCATTGCGGCATTGCGGATCGTAGCAGAAATTTATAGTGCGCAACTGTCTGGCGTGTTGCTTTCTTTTGCTACCATAAACTTTGCGCATATGGCCATATTCATGTTCATTTTCTCGGTGGTCGTCTGCATCACCGTTTCGCTGGTTACGGACCCGCCAAACTATAGTTTAATAAGCGGATTATCCTTGGGGACGCTATCCAAGGAAGATAGAATGCTGAATAAGGAAAGCATTTCCGTATTGGACATCGTATTGTCGGTACTGTTGCTAATCGTGGTGATTGTAGTGCTCGCCTATTTTACGGGATAAAAGGTGCTCTACCGTGATGCGCTAAGAGTTTGTTATGATTGCTAAATGAATTAGGACACGCTTAAAGTTAAATTGAATCAACAAGAAAACAAGCTATATTTTTGACGATAAAATGAAAAAAGTCCTACTATTAGCTGTTAGTTCCATAGTATTATTGGGCTGCAAGTTTGAACACGAAAAGAAGCCTACCTCCATTGTCGAAGCGCAACAAGAGGTATCATCATCGGTTCCGCCGCAAGCTATCCCAGATGGAATGGTCTGGATTCCCGGAGGAACCTTTTACCAAGGGGCACTTGCCACGGATAAATTGGCCATGGCACATGAAAAGCCAAGGCACAAAGTAGTTGTAGAGGGCTTTTTTATGGATGAACATGAGGTGACCAATGCCCAGTTTTCCGCGTTTGTAAAGGAAACGGATTATGTAACCCTTGCGGAACGGGCGGTGGATTGGGAGCAATTGAAACAACAACTTCCGGAAGGTACACCCAAACCCCATGATTCCATTTTAAAGCCAGGGGCACTCGTATTTGTGAAGTCCAATTCCAGGCTACCCAACCTATACGACTATTCCCAGTGGTGGGAATGGAAAATAGGGGCCAGCTGGAAGCACCCCAACGGACCCGACAGCTCCATAAAGGGAATAGAAGATCATCCCGTAGTACAAATTGCCTATGAAGATGCGCTGGCCTACTGTGAATGGGCAGGGAGGGAACTACCCACAGAAGCAGAATGGTAATACGCGGCTAGGGCAGGGAATGCGGATGGCGTATATTTTTGGGGAAATGATACCTCAAAAATAAGCAGCCATAGCAATACTTGGGAAGGGGAGTTTCCGGTGAACAATACGGTCAGTGACGGTTTTGAGCGAAGGGCTCCCGTAAAAAGTTATCCCAAGAACGCTTTTGGTTTGTATGATATGGCGGGAAATGTTTGGGAATGGACGAACGACTGGTATGGCACGTATTACTATCAAAAATTGGCCAGTTCGGAAATCAGTAAAAACCCCAAAGGTCCCCAAAAGCCCTTTAATGAACATTTACCCATGGCACAAGAAAAAGTAATTAAGGGAGGATCCTTCCTATGTAGCGATACCTATTGCGCCAGTTACCGGATAAGTGCCCGTATGGCCAATAGTACGGATTCTGCGTCTGAACATCTAGGTTTTAGAACGGTAAAGCGGCCTTAACAAGTAAATCCTTTTTTGGAATTTGGTTGGTGAGAAGCTTGTAAGCAGAGACAATTCGTTCTTAATACCGCTTAAAAACCCGGACAAGGATTTTTCGTTATATTTCCAGAAATAGGATGCCGACAACATCGCGTTTGCTTCTGCCTATTAAAAACCTTTAAATACCGCTATGAACATGAAGACCACTAAACTTTTAAAGTCAATAATCGTATTTCTTTTGTTGGGCATAACTGCATATTCACAGGAACCCACTACAAACCTATACCCCTTGCAAGCAGATGTGCAAACACTGGACGGTATTATTAAAGCGTATTACGATGTAATTTCCGGTGGAGCGGGACAACCTAGGGATTGGGAAAGGGATACGTCATTACACCACCCGGATGCCCTAATAATGATTACGGGAAAGGATAAAAACAGTATCCCTTATATGATAACCCAGAGTTTATCCGAATATCATAAAAGTTTTGGGGTTCCTAAAAGCGGATTTTGGGAGTATGAGATCAGTAGGGAAACACGAACTTTTGGAAACATTACCCATGTCTGGAGTACTTATGAAACAAAAACAGAGAAAAATGGGCCGGTAACGCAAAGGGGTATAAACAGTATCCAATTGTATTATGATGGGAATAGATGGTGGATTCTTTCTTGGATGTTTGACAATGAAAGAACCGACAATCCATTACCAAAAAAGCACCGATAAGCAAAAGCAGTTCAATATTTAAGATATTTTGCTTTTTGAACAGTTGGGTTTTAAGGTGAAGTTCACAATGTGCGGTCTTCCCTAAAAATAGGACGGTTTCTAATTGGAATTTTCCAGGACTAAATTTTAACTTCCAGATTTAATGATTTTGCTAGCTTTTCGAGTCATCTGTGACTGCCACAGGATTCGCTGCGCGCATCCTGACAAAGCTCCGCTTTGAAAATCAACAAAAAAGAAAACTCACTGCACTAAAAAACAAAAGCAAGCAATGTTTTTTAGCTTGCTTCGTTTTCAACTTTTTTTGTTGATTTATTCGTGACCTCGACAGGATTCAAACCTGTAACCTTCTGAGCCGTAATCAGATGCGCTATTCAGTTGCGCCACGAGGCCTTTTTAATGGGGTGCAAATATATTTCTTTTTACATTTACCACAAAACCCAAGAACAAGATTTCCATGGATTTTAACTCCTACATTCGTGATATTAAAGACTTTCCTGAGCCAGGCGTGGTATTTAAGGACATAACACCGCTCTTAAAAGACGTCAATGCGCTCAACGCGGCGGCCGAAGCGCTGTTCCAAATGACCAAAAACCACAAGGTAGATAAAGTGGTAGGGGTGGACAGTCGCGGTTTTATTTTTGCGCCCATGTTGGCATTAAAACACCAAGCTGGTTTTGTGCCTGTGCGGAAAGTGGGCAAATTGCCCTATAAGACGGTCTCACAATCCTATGATCTGGAATACGGTACGGATACCTTGGAAATTCATTTGGACGCCATTAAGCAAGGGGAGAAGGTATTGGTACATGATGATGTTTTGGCAACCGGAGGTACCGCCAAAGCGGTTTGCAAACTAGTGGAACAATTGGGTGGGGAAGTGGTACAATGCAACTTTTTGGTCCATTTAGGGTTTTTGCCTGGTGCGGAACAGTTGAAGGGTTTCGAAATTACCTCATTGCTCACCTATTAACCCAATGCCTTGGTGGTTACAAAATACCGCCAACCTATTATGGCCAATTGTATTTTGGAAGCCTTGGCGAGGTCCAATCGTTTTTTGGTATACGAGGGTAAAAGTACTTTGTTGAGTTTAGCTAGAAACGAATAAAATGCCTGTTGCATGGGTGGTAATTTTAGGCAAAATACAAAAGTTAACTACTTTAGGGCAAGCTGGTAGGACATTTATAGGCCGCAAAATTTAATTTAGAGGAAAACCTTAGGTTACGATACTCCTTTGGCGGTGCCAACAAAAATAAAAGCTCGGTCATCGACCGAGCTTTCTTTTGGCTATTTCTGCTTGCTTTCCAGCATTTTTTTGGCGAGATCTGCACCGATCAAGGACTGTAACAGATTATCGCTGTTTTTGTTGCTGGAGCCCCCCTCGATAAAAATTTCCGGAAGGTTCAAACTTTTCAATTGTCCGGCGACGCCAACAGCAGTTTTATAGTCCCACTCCGCGCGCTCTTGTGGGGTAAGACCTGCGTTTACCAATTTTGCGTTTTGATACGCTTCGGCATCGGCAGCGACTTTCTTGCTTTGGGCCTTAAATTTCTCCACTTCAAACTGCTTCTTTTCCTTTACAAGGTTAAACTCCGCCACTTTGGCTTCGGTTTCCGCAGCAATGGTTTTTTGGATCTGCTCCTTTTCCAGTCGGGCACGCTCCGCGGCTTTCTCGGCCTCACCTCTGGCCTTTTCTTTCTGGGCACGGTAGAATTCGCGCTCTGCCTGCTGCTTTTCCAATTGGGTTTGGGCTACTTCCTCCTTTTGCAATTGCAACCTATTGTCAAAAGTTTCTTCCCAATCGATTTCCGTAACCACCGCTTGGATAACCGTAAGGCCATAAGCCCCTAAGGAATTTCCTTTTTCACGTACGGGCTCCCCGTCCACTTTTTTGATGCGAAAACGCTTCTGTTTTCCCTCATTGTTGACCACGGTGCGGACAACATTACTGTCCCCAATAATTTCCCGGCTTTCATTGGCGACGTACTCTTCCAAGACGTACATGCCGTTTTCCAATTGGTCTTTAAAATAACGATCAAAATCAGATGCTTGCCCAGAGATATAATCTTGGGCGTCCATAAGTTTACAGGTGTTTTTAATGGACTGATCTATATTGGGTATAATACGCGAACGCATCAAGTTTTCCTCTGTTTTGTTCCTGTCCGCCACGGAAAGGAATTGTGTTTCATCCTCCGTGTTGATACTGATGACTACTGAAGTAGCTATCCGTGCTTTTACCGCATCGCTAAAGGCCCAATATTTGGCGGCATCCACATTGGCATATTCGCTCTGCTCACCCAATTCGCCATCCGATCCCGGAATCACATATTTTATGGGCAACTCAAATTGTATGGGAATAAGCCTGCCCCACATTTTTGTGTGGATTCCCTGTCTAAAGACTGCTTTTTGACCGCCCCATGGATATTGCACGGCATATGCCGTACCGGGTTCCGCATAAAAGAACGTTCCGGTAACGACGCTTAACACGACACCTATCACAATAATTTGTACACTTCGTTTCGTGTTGAACCAGTTTAAAATACTGGCATTTTTAAATAAGGGCTTCAATAGTAAACTAAGAACCCCAACAAGTATGACGATTATTCCTAAAAATGTTAACATGGGCTATAATTTAATGGTTATTACAATGATTTTTTGATGCTGCTTTCCCAGCATGTTCCCTACGATTTTTCAATCCCAAAAAGAACTTGGAAAGCTTAGTATCTGGTTAGAATTTTTGATCCTTTGGACCAATAGCTCAGGGATAAGACCTTGCAAGATATTGCTGGTCTATAGTAAGACGACTAACACACTTAAGATAAGTGTAATTACAAATTTGACTAATGCGATCATTTCACAACTAATTTTGGTTATTACTACAATACGCCACGTGGTTACTTTTTTAATATAAGCTGATAAGCGTCATGTTTCCAAATATTTGGAACCGAATTAATACAATTAAATACAACTATGTAAGCTTTTTAATGTCTTAGAATATAATACTAAAGTGACTTCCTTGTAAAATATTTTAAAATGTAATTTTAAAGTAGTATTTGTATATAAAAGTGAAACAAGTGAAGGCTGTTTTTCAATCGATTTTTTAAAACCAAGGGCCTTTTCATTACAAAAAATGAAGAAAAAGCGATTTCCATTATTTTAAAAGACAGTTCACTAGACTAAGCCTTTTACACAAAATGTAAAAATTACGACAAGTATCGGTTCACAAGAAAAAGTAAGATCAGGATATAAGTACCTATAAAGTGCTTAAAAAACACTCTTGTATGAGCTAGAAAAAAGCTCAAAACGAATACCACAAAAAAACCGACCCCTATTGGAGTCGGCTTTTGCGATTTTTGATGTACGGTTGATGGTTCGGTACATCGATTTGGAATTGATTAGATTCCGTTTTTTGATTGCTTACATAAAGGTTGATGAAACCTTTCTATTTTTTTGATTGATACGTTTTGGCTGATTAGGCCTTTTTTTGATTGATGTTATGGTTATGATAAAGCGATGGTCATTAAACTAAGGACTAAGGCTACTACAAACTTTACTAATGCTATCATTTTTTGATTGTTGTTATGGTGATTAATTTGATTTACTTTTCTAAATATTTTTTGAAGATATGCTGACAAAGCTCATGTTTCCAAACAGATAGCAATAAAATAATAATATTGAATATAAAACTATAAGTAAATAAATACTAATCCTTTTAAAATATAAGTGACCTACTTGTAAAATGTATCAATTATATATTTAAAATATATAAAAAGATATAAATATATAAGTATTGAAGGGGTGTTTTCTTGGTTTTTTGATACACCTAGGGGCATCTCATTGTCAAAAGGCCATATTTGGTGCTTTTCATTATTTTCACAATGACAAAGACCGACCAAAATTGGGTCGGTCTTTTCGTGATTTGATTGATGAATACCGGGATTAGTTTTCTTTTGTAGTGATTTCTACAACGCCATTTTTAGCTTTCTTGCCATATTTCTTTTTTGCGGATTTTCCTTTATACACATTGACACTTTTTATTTTATCCGTTTCAAATTTGGCAAAAACCTTGGCAGAAACCTCTTCACCATCTATGAGGTAGAGGGGTTTTTTGTTACCACCGGTACGGACGGAAATATCGCTTTTATCACTATTGATGATTTCAATACTGGTATTGTCGTTATCCTTATTGATAATGTGGACTTCGGAAGACTTGTTTTTCTTCTTTATTTTTTTGGAATTCTTTCCGCTGGATATGATCTTAATTTTATGGTCGTCATCTTCATCGTTGGAATAAAACGTAAATGAATTTTCCTCTAAGTCATCCTCATCTACTTCTTCACCATCGATAAAGATTTTTCTATCGCCATTCTCTTCTTTAATAATAATTTCCTCAGGATCGGAATCGGAATCCGTTACCCAAATGGCCGTTTTGTTGGTATGGACCTTAGTAGTGCTGTTTTTGCTGCCCACAGAAACCAGGTTCTCCTCCAAATCAATATAGATGACTATAGGCTTAATGGCCCCATTTTCAATAGAAGAACTATAGGCATTGTTAAAAGTCCCTCCATTGGTACTTTTGCCACGTAACTCAAATTTGATTTCCTCGATTTCCATAGCTTCATTGTGGACCACCGTATATGAAAAATCAATAGCGTCCTTGGCCAGATCAGCCTTCATTTTTTCCAACTGGGCATCCGTGGTTTCCTTGGTAATGAGGAGCTCTATACTTTTTGGGGCGGCTTTCAGTTGAATTGGGACCGTCTTTATTTTCTCTATTTTCTTTTTAGGCTCTGCATGGATATCGGTATCGATAAAGGCTACAAAACTCTCCGGGTTTAGGGCCTGCTTGTCCTTTACAATTTCAAAATGTAGATGCGGTCCGCTGGATACCCCGGTGTTACCAACATAACCTAGCACTTTTCCTACTTCAATAGTTTCGTTCAAAGCCACGGTTTTCTTGTCCAGATGAAGGTATTTTGTGGCATAGCCTTGGCCATGATCTATAATGACAAAATTTCCGTTGGTATTGTTGTAAGAAGCGGCAGCAACGGTGCCCGACGCACTTGCGTTAACCTCGGTGCCCTTCTTGGCCACTAGATCAATACCTTTGTGCAGCTTTCCTTTGGCAATGCCATTTTGGACCTCTCCAAATTTTGAGGATACCTTACGAATGGCTTCCTGTTTAATGGGGGTCTTGAAATTTGGGGCTTCCGCAGGAACAACGATATTGGTATCCTCTGCATAGCGTACCTCTTTTTTGGTATTAAAAGCGAGCAAGAACAGCCCTAAAAATGGCAGGATAATAAGTGCTTTACCGTAATTTCTCTTGTGTGATGGTTTTTGATGTAACATTAGGATTCGTTTTTTGATTTGTCCACTTGGAAGTCGCAATGAAAAGGTTCTCCCAAATAAGGACAGTTGTGTTAATGAATTAAAGAATGGATTAATGATGGACAAATTTTGATGGGTCAGCACCTGTTGTAACATAAGATACTGGTACCGTTTTTTGTCGATTTCTTGTGTGCACGTTTTATGGTCGGCTACAAATTCCAGATTCTGCTTTATCATTTTACCATAGTACCAGGCAAACGGATTGAACCATTGCAGGATGATTAAGAATTCCGTGATAAGGATATCCAAGGAATGCAGCTCTCTGGCATGTACTTTCTCATGGGAAACGATAAGGTCCAACTCCGCTTTTGCAAATTGCCTTGGATGGTAAAAAATGTGCTTAAAAAAAGAAAATGGCGAAATATGCCTGTGTGTAAGCACATGGTAAAAGGAATCTTCGCGTTGCACATCACTTTGCCTTCTAATATGCCAAATACGTATGAACTGATGGCACAGACGAATTCCCAAAACCAATACCCCTGCAAGATACAATACGGTTAAAAATGTCCAAGGTTCCAAAAGTCCCAAGAAAGTTTCGGCCGCGGCCTCGGGAACAATTTCGGACGTTTCCAAATAGCTCAGTTCTGGACGTTCAACATAGGTTATTTGGGTAATTTCAAAAAAGGGCAAGAGTATGGAAATAAGGACTCCAGAACCCAAGAAAAATCGGTTACCGTTGAACAAGGTCTCTCGTTTTAGAAACACCAGGTAGGCCACCAAAAAAAGGGTTAAGACCAAACATGACTTTAATAGATGTATAAAAAATAGCTCCATTACTTTTCTTTTTCTATAAGTTGTATGATTTCTTTTAAATCTTGCACCGATATTTTTTCTTCCTTGGCAAAAAAGGAAACCAAGCTTTTAAAAGAGTTATCGTAGTAGTCGGCAATGGTTTCGTCGATGAAGGCTTTTCTATAGAGTTCCTTGCTAATGATAGGGAAGTAACGGTGCGTATTGCCAAATGCCTCATGGGCCACATAGCCTTTTTCTTCCAAGTTCCTAATAATGGTGGAGAGCGTATTATAATGGGGTTTTTCATCTGTAAAAGCCTCTAAAACTTCTTTTACGAAGGCTTTTTCCAGCTTCCAAAGGATTTTCATGATTTCCTCTTCCTTATTGGTCAATTTTTGCATGCTACTTTATTTTGGTTCCAAACCTACTATTATAAAATTAGTTACACAACTATATTTATAGTTATTTAACTATTTTTTTAGTTATTTAATTGTCCTTTCAATTGATTCCTAAGTGTAAATCTTGGGTTATATTTACCCCAAAACACACCATAGTGCAAGATTTTCTGTTCATAGTCCTTGGACTTGTCTTATTGATTTTAGGCGGTAATTGGTTGTTAAAAGCGGCCGTGGCACTATCCCTGAAACTGAACATACCAAAAATTGTGATCGGTATGACGGTGGTTTCCTTTGCTACCTCCGCACCGGAACTTATTGTGAGTATCAAGGCGGCTTTGGATGGCTTTCCAGACTTGGCCCTGGGGAATGTTGTGGGGTCCAATATTGCAAATTTGGGCTTGGTGTTGGCCATAACCGTCCTTATGGGCAGTATACAAGTAAGAAAAAGCTTTTATACGACCGACTGGCCCGTAATGATGGCCGCATCCTTGTTGTTTGTAGGTTTCGTTTATTTTGACGGGACCCTGCAACAGTATGAGGGTATTATCATGGTCGTCTTTCTATTTGTCTTTTTGGTGTATTTGTTGCGTTTTCAAAAAACAGCGGTCGTAGATGAATTGCCCGAAGATGATACGCCGTTACCCTTGTATAAAACCGTTTTGTTTCTTGGTTTGGGCGGCGTCGCTTTATGGGGCGGATCAGAATTATTGATCAATGGTGCCATAGGTTTGGCATCTTCCTTTGGGGTTAGTGATCGGATTATTGGGGTTACGGTCGTATCCGTTGGTACCAGTATACCGGAACTGGCGGCCTCCATCATCGCCATTATCAAAAAAGAGAAGGCCATTTCCTTGGGTAACCTTATCGGTTCCAATATTTTTAACCTATTGGCGGTGTTGGGTATTACCGCTATGATAACGCCTATCAATGTGGTGGACCAAGGCTTATTGACCAATGATATCTTTTGGATGTTGGGAATTTCCTTTCTCATATTGCCTTTGGTGTTTTTCCCCAAGTCATTGCGCTTGGGTTGGCGTGAAGGACTTTTGTTGCTAGGGATTTATATCACTTTTGTGTACCTTACTGTGACCTAACTGTTTGGTATGAAAACCATAGGGCTACTTATTCTTTGGATATCACTTAGTCCTTCCTTGTTTTCTTTGCATGCCCAAGAACAAGATTTTTTGACAGGTGTATTGATGGATTTAAAAACCAAAGAACCCTTAGCTTTTGCAACAATTAGGGTGCAAGGAAAGGCTATTGGGGTAATTTCCAATCAAGATGGAGGGTTTAAAGTCCCGCTTTCTTTTAAGGACGAAGGAACGGTCTTGGAAATTTCAAGTATGGGATACGAAACTAAAGAGGTACCACTATCCACTCTTAAAACTGATATCATCAATGTCATTTTGGTCCAAGCGGCTATTCTTAAACTACAGGAAACGGTAGTTACGGCTAAAAAGAAACGCTTAAGCGCGCGCAAAATCATTAAAATCGCCATTGGGAGGATTCCCCAGAATTATCCAAATGACGCTTTTAGTTTGTTGGGTTATTACCGGGATTATCAGCTTAAGGAAAAGGAATACATCAACTTGAACGAGGCCATTGTCCAAGTTTTTGACCCAGGATTTAAAAGCGAGGATTACCTGCAAACGCAGTATGGAATACTTTCCTATAGCAGTAACAAGGCATTTAAAATAGATTCCTTTGCAGCTAGACCTTATGACTATGAAAAAAGGGATAAGGTTATACCGGATGCAAAATTGGTGAGTGATTATGGTGGTAACGAATTGGTCATTCTTAGCATTCATGATGCCATTAGAAACTATAATATCCGTACCTATTCTTACGTCTATCAACTGGCCACCGATTTCATAAAAGAGCATCGCTTTCCAAAATTGGAAACAACCTCATACAATGGCCTAGAGGTCTATAAAATAAGTATGCGTAAAAATCGATTTCCATTTCAAGTGACCGGGTATATTTATATTGACAAGGATAGCTTTGCGATCAGAAAACTGGATTATAGGGTTAACAAGGAAGGGACGCTTCTTTATGAAATTTTGGTAGAATATTCCTCAATACAGAATAAAATGTACCTCAATTACATTTCCTTCCATAACAAATTTGCTATTAGAAGACCGGCAGCCTTTAGAATGGAGAAGGTAGTCTTGGATAGGGAGAACGGGTATTTAAAAGTGATGTTCAATAAAGCCCCGGTCAATTTTGATGATTTAAAACGTAACGATATTCGTTTTTACGTAAAAGGCAGGCCCTTGCTCATTGACAAGATATTTCAAACCACTGAGGACGAACTACTACTGATTTTAAGTAGCACCAAGAATCAAAAAGCGTTAAGAAGAACACTATTTTCCGATGTTCCAGCGGGAGGGCAGATAAAACTGTTTCTGGATATCAAAAAACTCAAGGATGCTGATGGAAATCTTTTGAATGAAAGGCAGATAGAGGAATTGGATCAGTTTAGGGAGTTCTTTACCCAAAAAGTGATGCCTAGGGGAGAAATCCCGTTAGAAAACCTGATGGTTAAGCGCATTCCCTTGTACGATGCGGCACAGCCTCTTTTTAAGGAAGGAAAGCATGGTGCGTTTTGGAAGAACAGCCCGCTAAAAACAGTGCAAAAGTAAAAAGACCGCTCTATGGAAAGAAGCGGTCTTTTTTATATAATCAACAATTAATTTTACTATACGTCTGCAGACTTTACCGTTTTTACAATTCTACCTGCAATTTTGTATGGGTCTCCGTTAGAAGCTGGTCTTCTATCTTCCAACCAACCTTTCCATCCACTTTCTACGGTAGCGATTGGGATACGGATAGATGCGCCACGGTCAGAGATACCAAAACTAAACTCGTTAATTGACTGTGTCTCATGCTCACCGGTCAAACGCTGGTCGTTAAACTCACCATATACCTCAATATGTTCTTTTACAACAGGTCGGAAAGCTTCACATATTTTTTCATAGGTAGCTTGGTCACCACAAGTTCTCAAGGTAGTATTGGAGAAGTTGGCGTGCATACCAGAACCGTTCCAGTCCATATCCTTGCCTAATGGCTTAGGGTGGTACTCAATATAGTAGCCATATTGTTCGGTCAATCTATCCAAAAGATATCTAGCTATCCAAATTTCATCACCGGCTTTTTTGGCACCTTTGGCGAACAATTGGAATTCCCATTGTCCAGAAGCAACCTCTTGGTTGATCCCTTCAAAATTGATTCCGGCTTCGATACATAGATCGGCGTGCTCTTCAACCAAATCCCTACCATGTGTGTTTTTGCCGCCAACGGAGCAGTAATACATTCCCTGTGGGGCAGGGTAACCACCAATTGGGAAACCTAAAGGCAATTGCGTGGCAGTATCCATTATAAAATACTCCTGCTCAAAACCGAACCAGAAATCGTTATCATCATCATCAATAGTTGCCCTTCCGTTAGAAAGGTGGGGCGTACCATCAGCGTTTAAAACTTCGGTCATTACCAAAAATCCATTTTTCCTTGCCGGATCTGGGAAAATAGCGACCGGTTTTAATAAACAATCTGAAGAACCGCCTTCAGCTTGTCTTGTTGAACTTCCATCAAAAGACCACATTGGGCAGTCTTCTAATTTACCACTAAAGTCGTTTACTACTTTAGTCTTGCTTCGCATGTTTTGCGTTGGAAAATAGCCATCCAACCAGATGTACTCTAATTTTGACTTACTCATAATAGTGGGTCCTTTACTTTAAAATTTTACTGACGGTAAAAATATATTTTTTAATGGAAAACGCACATTTATAGGGGGCTAATTAGTAAAAAGTTATTAAAATTACACTCACCCCCAATTACCAAGGGGTTGATTAATAAAAATGTATTTTTTGGGGCGTAATCTTGTCAATTCGTTAATTTTACCCCCTATAACGATGTTAAAAAACATATAATGAGATTTGAAGCACTAAAAGAAAGCTACAAAAGGAAGGCCTTAGCAATTGAAGAATCACAAAAAAGGTCGGATTTGTTTGCAAAAAACGTCTTTAATGATGGCAAAATGCTTCAATTTTTGACCAAAGAGGCTTATGATAAGGTAAAATCAGCAATTTTCTCTGGAAATAAAATTGATCGTAAGATTGCTAATCAAGTTGCGGAAGGGATGAAGGCCTGGGCCATGTCCATGGGGGCAACACATTATACACATTGGTTCCAACCCTTGACCGGGGCAACCGCCGAAAAACACGATGCTTTTTTTGATCTGCTCCCCAACGGCAACGGCATGGAAAAGTTTGATGGCAGTCAGTTGGTGCAACAAGAGCCGGACGCTTCCAGTTTTCCCAGTGGCGGCATACGTAATACTTTTGAGGCCCGTGGGTATACCGCCTGGGACCCCACCTCACCGGCATTTATCTATAAAACCACCCTTTGCATACCTACCATATTCGTTTCTTACACTGGGGAAGCCTTGGACAACAAGGCCCCACTGTTACGAGCGTTACATGCCGTAGATGAGGCGGCTACGGGAGTGGCCCAATATTTTGACAAAAACGTAAGAAAGGTATATGCGACCCTAGGTTGGGAACAGGAATACTTTTTAGTGGATAAGGCCTTGGCACAATCCAGACCGGATATTTTAATGACGGGTCGCACCTTGGTCGGCAATTCCGCTGCAAAGGGCCAACAATTGGACGATCATTATTTTGGGGTAATCCCTAGTAGGGCCTTAAGTTTTATGAGTGCCTTGGAAAAACAATGTATGGTATTGGGCATTCCGGTAAAGACCCGCCACAACGAGGTGGCCCCCAATCAGTTTGAGCTGGCCCCGGTATATGAGGAAGCCAACCTTTCCGTGGATCATAACCTGCTGTTAATGGACGTTATGGAGGAAGTGGCCAATGTCCATGGTTTTAAGGTACTGTTCCATGAAAAACCCTTTGCCGGAATCAATGGATCCGGCAAGCACAACAATTGGTCCTTGGCAACGGATACGGGGGTTAATTTATTGAGTCCGGGCTCCACACCTATGAAAAACTTGCAGTTCCTTACGTTTTTCATCAATACGATCAAAGCGGTAGATAGTTATGAGGAACTGCTGCGGAGTTCTATAGCATCGGCAAGTAACGACCATCGGTTGGGTGCCAATGAAGCACCCCCGGCCATACTTTCCATTTTTATTGGGGAGCAATTGGGTAATGTGTTGGATGAACTGGAAGGCGTGTCCAAAGGGAAACTATCACCCCAAGAAAAAACGGAACTTAAACTCAACGTCGTAGGTAAAATCCCGGAAATATTACTGGACAATACGGACCGGAACCGAACCTCACCATTTGCCTTTACGGGCAATAAATTTGAAATGCGGGGAGTAGGGGCTAAAATGAACTGTGCCAAGCCCATGACGGTTCTTAATACTATAGTTGCCAAGCAATTGAAGGACTTTAAGAAAGAGGTCGACGCCCTTATCGATAAAAAAAGCTTAAAAAAAGATGAAGCCGTTTTTAACGTACTACGGGAATATATTAAAACTTCCAAACGCATTCGTTTTGATGGTGATGGTTATAGTTATGAATGGCAAGAGGAAGCCCGAAAACGTAAACTGAGCAATAATAAAAATACGCCAGAAGCCATACAGGTACTGACCTCCAAAGAAAGTATCGCCCTTTTTGATGCCACCAAGGTAATGAACGAAAAAGAGTTGACGGCCCATCAAGAAGTGGAGTTGGACAATTATGTGTTCCATATACAGATCGAAGGCCGCATACTCAACGAGCTGGTGTACAACTATGTGTTGCCAGCTACGGTGAAGTACCAGAATGGGCTGTTGGAGAATATCGCCGGATTAAAAGATGTCTATGGTGCTGCGCACAAAGGCTTAACGGAACCGCAACTGAATATTTTAGAAACGATGGCGGAACACTTGGTGGCCGCCAAAAAATTGTCCGATGCCATGATGGACGCCAAACGACAAGCAGATAAAAGGGCAACGATAGCCAAAAAGGCACAAGCGTATTGCAATAACGTAAAACCCTATTTTGAACAGATTAGGGAACATGTGGATGCACTAGAGACCTTGGTGTCCGATGAGCTTTGGCCGTTGACCAAATATCGCGAACTTCTTTTTGTTAAATAAAAGGGTTTTAGTTCTCGCCTTTTTTAATGGGGAGGTGGTCTTAACGTATTACTTTTTGAGGACTATTTTTAAAGTGATTTTTTAAAACATGTTGATGAACCTTTCCCTAAAAGATATTAAAGCTGCAAAAAGCCGTATTGATCCTTACATTACGAACACCCCCATCTTAACGTCCTCTTTGCTCAATCAATGGTTGGGACATGAGGTTTATTTTAAGGCGGAGAATTTTCAAAAGATCGGGGCATTTAAAGCTAGGGGCGGGGTCAATACCGTGTCATGGCTCTTGGAGCAGGGACACCGACCAAAACATTTGGTGGCCAACAGTTCCGGTAACCATGCCCAAGCAGTGGCCTATGCCGCCAAGCAGTTTGGGATTCCGGCCACCATTTTTATGGCTTCCTATGCCTCAAAAATTAAGGTGCAGGCTACCAAGGCCTATGGTGCCAAAGTGGTACTCAATGAAACCAGGGACCTTGCCGATGCCCGGGTTGCGGAAGCAGCCAAAGCGGAAGGAACCTTTTGGATTCCTCCTTTTAACCACCGCCAGGTCATTTGCGGACAGGGTACGGCAGCCTATGAAGCCCTTACGGAATTGGAAAACATAGATGCGGTCTTTACGCCTTGCGGAGGTGGCGGACTTACTTCTGGAACCCTTATTGCTACGAGGGGCCTATCCCCTAAGACAAAGGTTTTTGGGGTGGAACCCTTAAATGCCAATGATGCCGCAGAATCCCTGCGAAAGGGCAGTATCCAGCGCCTAAGGACGACTCCCAATACCTTGGCGGACGGAGCCATGACCATGGCCGTGGGTGAACTTACCTTTCCCTATCTGCAACAGTTGGATGGCTTTTATGAGATTGAAGAGGAATATTTAATCTATTGGACCCAATGGTTGACCCATCTGTTAAAATGCCGATTGGAACCTACTTGCGCCATGCCTATGGAAGCGATACG
>CALEYA010000087.1 GCA_937926215.1 uncultured Croceitalea sp.
ACTGAAGATGTTACTCCTTCTTGTAACGGTTCCGCGAACGGTTCCATCACCTTTAACTTAAACCCAACAACCGCACATCCAAGTTTCCGATGGGAAATCTACGCCCTTGGGGGTGCCACCCCTATTGAGGTCAGTGGCGGCGGAGCAACAGCCGTTAACGTACCATATACACCAAGTATTACGACAACAACACCCCTTGCAATAGGAGAATATTACATTGATGTGATTCAAGTAGACGGTTCTAATGTAGATGCCTGTAGAGGTGCAAGTGAGAACGCCTTTGTTCCAGAATTGGCCCCATTATCGGCCAACGCAACCCTATTGCGTGACATTTCATGTAACCTTCCAGGGCTAATTTCCGTTGAAAGCATCAGCGGGGGCGGGGGAGCTCCATACACCTACGATGTCAGTGGTCCTGTTGGTTTTACGGCCTTAACAGGAACAACGGACAACCCGGTTCAAATTCCTGTAAACTCACCTGCAGGTGACTATACGGTTACGCTTTACGACCAATTTAGCTGTCCTCTTGTTTTAAACCCGGTAACCCTATCGCTTTCTCCCAACCCGACTATAACGGTTTCGCAAGACAATTGTACGTCTCCTATAACGGTTACCGCAGTGGGCAATTCCGTGGCGGGTAACTTTAGGTATGCTATAGTCCCCAACGGCGACCCAGCACCTACTACCTTCTTGGATAACTCCGGTGCTTTCTCCAATGTGGCGCCTGGTTCCTACGATGTCTATGTAAGGGATGGCAATGGCTGTTTGGCCGTAGAGACCGCTTTTGAGGTTCATCCGGTACTTTCTGCCAGTGCAACTTTGACAAAAACCTTGGATTGTACCGCTGCTCCGGATGCAGTAATTAGTATTGCCGTTTTGGACGGATCAGGTACGTATAGGTATTCCATTAGCAATACGGCGGGAGCGCCTGCGATAACAAACTTGCCTGTACCAAGTAACGCTTTTGATTACAATGCCCCCTTGGCGGGAGAATATACGGTTACCATCTTTGATACCAACACTCCTAATACGGCGACATGCAACAGAACTTTTGTTGTCAATGTCCCTGACCGTATTGAGCCGGTGATTAATCCAAACATCGTAGTTACGCATATTACTTGTGACGGAGATAGTGACGGTACGATTACCATAGCAACAACAAACAATGCTGCCGCACCGTACAGCTTTGAAATAACGGTATTGGATGGTGGTACGGTTAGTATCCTACCAACCAGTACTACTGCCACCTCTGCCACCTTTACAGGGTTGGCTCCAACAAACAACGCAGCAGTTACGGAAGGATATGTGGTAACGGTTACCGGTGATGCCGCTACGAACAATTGTGCCGTGGACAGCGCCCCTATTCCAATCAACAATCCAGATGCTATTGTAGTTACTATGGATACCCCTGTTGAATTTGGTTGTACTACGGGTAATAATGTAAATAACGCAAGCATCTCTGTAAGTTCTGTTGCGGGTGGTTCCGGAACCTTTGTACGCTACCAGTTCTTTGATAGTGCCAATCTTGTGACGCCATTGCAAGATGGTTCCAACGACACCTATATTGAAACCGATACCAACGGTGGTTCATACGTTGTTCGGGTTTTTGATAATAATGGCTGTTTTGGAGAGACTACCGAGACTATTGCGCCCTTTGATGAATTATTGCCCGCAACAGTGACCGTTGATGCTCCTATAACCTGCTTGGTGGGGGAAAACATTACCCTAAATGCCTTTGGATCACTTACGGATTCCAGTACACCGGCAGGACTTGCCAATTATAATTTCCGCGAGCTTCCAGGTGGCACTTTTGGAGCGTCCAACACTTTCACCAATTTAGGAGAAGGAACCCATAACTTTGAGGTGTTGAACGTAAACACGGGTTGTGTGCTTACTGTTTCCCATAACGTGACTTCCCCAAACAATTTTGAGATTGATGCCGCGACTACGGATGTACGTTGTTTCGGGGAGGACGGTACCGTGTCCTTTACTATAAGCGACCCTATAAACCCATATACAGGCGGTTTCTCTTGGCAGATATACAATACCATGGGAACCGTGGATACGGCGGACGATACAATATTGGCAGGAGCCAATGGAACTTCTGTAAATACTGGACCAACTGCTCCGTTCAACATCGGTGCGGGCACCTATCGTGTTGAGGTGGTCCAAGATTCCAATCCAGACTGTACCGAATCTGCATTCTTTACCATTGCAAGCCCCGCTGCCGATATTACAGCATCACGCGCAGTAAGTGGTATTAGTTGTGCGCCTGGAAATGATGGTGTTATCGAATTGACCAATGTTCAAGGAGGATGGGGTAGTTATTTGTATTATGTGGATACCACACCAAATCCGGACGAATTTGATAGTACCAACTATACGAACAATCCTAGGTTCGAAAACCTAGGGGTTGGAACCTACGAAATTTGGATCATTGATCAGAATGGGTGTCCTGAAAGGCTTGCAGATGAAACTTTAGACGCGCCTACACCTATCATTGCAGATTTAAGAACCAATGTTGGAAATTGCACTGATTTCTCCGGGGAAATTGAAGTTGTTGGTATTCCTGCTACGGATCCTATAAGTGGTGGTCAAGGAGCCAACTATACGTACCAACTGTTCAGAAATTCGATGGCTGTTGGAAGCCCACAAAATACTCGGATTTTCAATGGGCTAGGGGAAGGCTCCTACACCGTTGAGGTCAGGGACCAATTGGGCTGTACCCTTTTGGTTGGGCCACAAGTGTTATTTGATGTGATTGCACCTGCGACCAATGTGGTAAAAACCATTGATTGTAATTCTGGAGGTGAGATTACCGTTACACAAACAGGAGGCTCAGGTAGTTTTGATTATGAGGTCCGTTTCCCAGGAACCTTACCGATAGACCCTGCCGATGCGTCCAATACCACCGGTGTATTCACTAGTTTGAATCTTGTAGGAGACTATGTCTTTACGGTTACCGATCAAGCCACTGGCCATACGTGCAGCATGGATATTACCCAAAACCTTCAGGATAGGGTAGAACCACAATTACAAATTGACACTTTTGCCAACACTACCTGTTCAGGTGCCAATGATGGAACCATAAGCTTAAGTGCCAATCCAGATAACGGAATAGGGCCCTATACCTTTACCATCATTTCTGGACCAGGAAGCACCGCCACCTTCCCAATTGCTGCTACCAGCGCTACGGATGCAACGGCCGTATTTACAGGCTTGGAAGGAACTTTGGCTGGAATCACCTATACCATTAGGATAACATCGCCTAATGGGTGTTCCAACGACATTACCCAAACCATTACAGAGCCAGAAACGATATCCAACGTCATGGCTTCGGCAACGCAATTCGGCTGCGCCGTGGGCAATAATAACAATAGCGCTAGCATTACTGTTGATGTGGCTTCTATAACAGGCGGCTCTGGAAACTATGTGCGATTTGTATTCATCAACACGGATACAGGTGTAACCGTTCAAGACGATTCCAACCCTACCTACGTTGAAACAGATTTTGCAGGAGGTACTTACGAAATCTTCGCCTATGATGATAGCGGTTGTCGTAGTTTGGCGGCAACCGAGGGAATCAATCCGTTTGTAGGAATACAAGATCCTGTAGTTACGGATATTGCCCCGGTTACCTGTAATCCTGGTAGTGATGCCCAAATACAAGTAGATGTAACACTTAACCCAACCTCTGGAACACCTAACTTGTTGTTTACGGTATCAGGAATTAATGTTACCTATAATGATAGCAATGCAACAGGCTTGTTTACCGGATTACCTGTAGGAATCTATAGCATCTCTATTGCAAATTTAGATGCGGATCCAGACTGTATCATAGAAACGGTACACACTATTGAGGAACCGGAACTTATGGAAGTCGTAGCTACTAAACTAACGGATGAAGAGTGTTTGAACAATGGTGTGGACGACGGTAGTTTTAACGTAACTGTTGGAAACTATGTTGGAAATTATGACTACCAAGTGTTTGACACCAATCGAAATCCTATTGCAGGACAATCCGGTAGCGGAAATACAGCGACAGCCTTGGCACCATTTACCAATCTAAGCGGAGGGTCCTATTTTGTAACGGTTACACAAACCGACGCGCCTTTCTGTGTGGTGAACTCGAACGCTATCACCATAACTGCCCCCGATGCTCCTATCACGGCTATAATAAACGAGGAAGAAAGTGTAAGCTGTACCAATGATCAAGGTCGTTTGTTAGTCAGTGCTGCGGGTGGATTTGGTCCATACACCATAACTATAAACAATACGACCACGGGACAATCATTTACGGAATCCAATAGCTTTGGAACGACCTTTATGGGTCTCTCCGGCGGAGACTATGTGGTGACCGTGACAGACGCCAGTGGATGTGTATTTACGGACACGGTGGAGTTAACAAGACCAAACGACATCGCTGCAACCCTAAACGCTAGTGCTTTAGTGTGTTTTGGGGATGACGACGCCTCTGTCACCGCAACGATAGCACCTAGAAACGTGCCTGCCATGTACGAGTACGAATTGTTGATTTATGCTGACGATAGCTCAACTACCCCAACACAGATTTCCTCTGGACAGGCTTCAGCAACTTTTGATAATCTTGGCCCGGGCTTCTATGAGGTACGTGTTACGGATAACAATGGTTGTTCCACGGAAACCAACAGACTCGAAATTACAAACCCAACAGTAGTCAATGCGCAATTGGTGCTTGTTACCCCGTTAAGCTGTAGCACACAAGCCGTATTGGAGTTAACAGCCTCTGGGGGAACCGGACCTTACGAATATAGCGAGGATGGCATCAATTTTATGCCTATGAACGAGGCCAATGGCCCCAATACGCATGTATTCACTAATCTCGGTGATGGAACGTATAGCTACTTTGTAATGGATTCTTCTAATTGTCTTTCCATTAGTTCCAATGAGGTTACTGAAGATGCTATTGAACCTTTGGAGCTATTCGTAAATGATAATGCGGCACAGATTAATTGTAACGGTGAGGCAACTGCAATCATTTTTGCAGATGCCGATGGAGGTATTGGCAATTACCAGTATGAGCTATATACGGACAGTTCCTTAAGTGCGACATCAAGAATTGCCGGACCACAACAGCTGGGCGAGTTTAGAGACCTTCCACAAGGCGACTATTATGTCAATGTAATAAGTGGTGATTGTACTGCAAATGCCATACATGTGCCTATTACAGAACCTACGCCTTTGACGTTTACAGAAAATGTGAGCGACCCAAGTTGTGCGGGCGAAGAAAATGGGAGTATTACCGTTACATTGGCCGGAGGTGCCGGGGGCTACCAATATGCCATTTCACCAAACTTAAACCAGTTTGATGTTGTAAACACCTTTACCAATCTAGCCGCTGGGGATTATACCATCATTGCGCAAGATCAAAATGGATGTTTTGAGGTGTTGGATTATACCTTGGTTCAACCAGACCCTATACAAGTTAGCGTTGCCAGCCAAATGGACGAGGTATGCGTAGGAAGCGAAGATGGTCTCTTTGAATTGGAAATTATTGGTGGTACCGCACCATATAGTACAAGTCTTAACTCTAACCAAGCGGGTAATTTTGTACAGGACCAGTTCTTATTCGAAAACCTTGCGGCAGGAACGTATGTGGTTTTTGTTGTAGATGGCCAAGGTTGCGAAACCGACATCATTGTTGAAATTAACCCCGGCGTTAATCTTAATGCCACTGTTACTCCAATATATGAATGCTCCGGGGCAGTTCCAGACAACAGTTTGGAAGTTGTTTTAGAAGACAGCAGTGTGGCCAATGATGTGTTGTATAATATTGATTCTGCCGACCCTGCTACCATGAGGCTTAATCCAGACTTTACTGGCTTAACACCCGGGATGCATACATTGACCATAGCACATTCCAACGGTTGTATAAACGAAATTGACTTTATGGTCCAGGGCTTTGAACCCTTGGTGTTATCCTTGGAGCAAAACAACATCAATGAAATTACAGCTGTTGCCCAAGGTGGATTAGAGGATTATACCTTCTATTTTGGTGATGTGGACAATGGTACGGACAACACCTTCATCATCAACCGAACGGATACCTACACGGTACGCTTGGTCGATACCAATGGGTGTGAGTCAACCGCTGACATTTTTATAGAGTTTATAGATATTGAATTCCCGGATTTCTTTACCCCCGACGGCGATGGATTAAATGATGTATGGGTGCCCCGTAACCAAGAGGGGTTTCCAAACATACTAACCATCATATTTGATCGTTATGGTAGAGAGCTCTATAGGATGAATATCGATAGTGATCCATGGGATGGACTCTATCAAAACCACGACCTACCTACCGGTGATTACTGGTACGTGATAAAGCTACAAGGTGAAACGGACGACAGGGAATTTGTTGGTCACTTTACATTGTATCGATAATAAAATTTTAACCTACAAGAGCCATGACAAAGACCCAAATCTTCATGCTTGCGTTCCTGACTTCCATTATAACCACTGGACAGGAGCTCACAGTACCCCAGTTATCCCAATATATTGCGGACAACCCTTTTGTGCTTTCGCCCACCTATGCCGGTGTTGGTGATCATATTAAAGTGCGTTTGAACGGCCTGACCCAGTGGGTAGGTATCGAAGACGCGCCGGACACCCAAAGTTTAGCTGCAGATGCCCGGATAGGGAACCGGTCCGGAATAGGAATGTTGATGTACAATGACAGTAATGGAAATACCCGGCAAAGAGGTGCTAGGGTTTCTTTTGCACATCACTTGACCCTAGACCGCTATGAAGATGAGTTTATTTCTTTTGGGCTTTCTTATAATTTCAACCAATTTCGTATTGATGTGGAGAATTTTACCCTTCAAAATGGGCAATTGCCAACAGATGATAGGGCCACGGTAAACCATAATTTTGATATAGGCGCACTTTACCGCTATGATAATTTTTACCTTAGTTTAAATGCGTCCAATATTTTACCCAAAGACCTCGAATCCTTTAATCCCACCTTTGAGCCTAATACCTTAAGAAACTACTTTGCCTATGTGGGGTACAGTTTTCAAAAAAACAAAAACAGTCGAATAGAGGTAGAACCTTCCGTCTTTTTCCAATACTTTGAAAGCGATGGGCGTTCCGTAACCGATTTGAATACCAAAGTCAGATTTCACGACTTTGAGGATTATTATTATTTAGGTCTTACCTATCGTTTCCTTAATGACCAATTGGGCACCCCTTTGTACATAGCTCCAATAGCGGGCCTTAAGAAAAACAATTTCTACTTTGGGTATTCATATCAGGTTATCACTAATGAGATTTTGGGCTTTAGTACAGGAACCCATGTAGTCACTGTGGGCATGGACCTTTTTCAAGGGATCAGTAATTGTAGGTGTACCTATTAATTAAGTTTGGTCTTTATGCCTTAATTTTACCGTCTATTCAAAACATAAATGGGCAAAATAAGACTGAACAACATTCGTGTGCATGCGCAACATGGCTGTTTAAAGGAAGAAAGTATTATTGGTAGCGATTATCGTGTGGACCTAGAGGTGGCTTGTTCTTTGGACACCCCAGCTAAAACCGATAGGCTTAGTGATACCGTAGATTATGTTCATCTCAACAATATTGTAAAAGAAGAAATGGCCATTAAATCCAAACTCTTGGAGCATGTGGCCCAGCGCATATTAGATCGTATTTTCACCGAAATCCCCAACGTTGACAATGCGGAGGTCTCCGTATCAAAAATAAACCCCCCAATTGGCGGTGATGTGGAAAGTGTTTCCGTAATACTAAATAGTTAGCCTTTTACCAAAGAAAAGACTTGCTTTTGCTACCCTGAAAACCGTTGTTTCTTCTTTTGGAAACCAACAATTAACGTGGTACATTTGCAGCAGTAAAAGGGCATCGTGGCCGAGTGGCTAGGCACAGCTCTGCAAAAGCTTGTACAGCGGTTCGAATCCGCTCGATGCCTCTAAAACCTCAGGAAAACCTGGGGTTTTTTATTGGCCCCACCAAAGGGTATAATATCCTGAGGAAGTTTACTTAATATGCTCGATGCCGTCTTTGATATTAAATTGGTCTTTAGGTAAAAAGCCTTTGGTAATCAATACCATACCACAAATTATAAGTACCACACCCAACACTTTTTTAAGCAAGCCCACACGCTTGGGGGTCAATTTCTTTCTAAGTTGTTTGGCCAACATAATTTTAAACAGGTCTACTGTAAAATAAGTGCCTAAGGTAGTACCAAAGAACACCAAAATCCTGTTGGAATCATTGTCTACGCTTGGGCCCACAGTTAATAGGATAACCAACCAAAATGCCAAAACCCCAATATTGATAAAATTGAGCAAAAAGCCTTTTGCCAATAAACCTAAATAACTCTTTTTGTTAAGTTTAACCTCTTCTTTTTTTAGCTGCTTCTTAACAAACAACACTATTCCATAAATAAGGATGATGGTTCCGCCAAAAACGTATAGACCAGGCTGGTTGCTTAGATTTTCCAAAAGTTGAAAACTACTGAAATAGGCTATGAAAAGAAAAACAACATCTGCGCAGACCACACCTATATTAAAAGAAAGACCGGCCCTAAATCCTTTGGTGGCACTGGTTTCCAATAAGACAAAAAATACAGGACCTACCATAAAGCTCAATAAAAAGCCCAAAGGAATTGCTGCCTGTATATCTTCTAACATACTTAGTTGTCTACACGTTCAATTTTACCTCCAAAAACCGTTTTTTCATCCATTTTTTCTGGATCTCCATATACTTTTACGATTCCACCTGCTTTCACATCGGCCTTTACGTATTTTGTTGCATAAATTGAAGCATTACCACCAGCATTTACGGAAACCGTAGTAAACTTGCTTTTGAACAGACTACCTTCGTAAGCACCACCCGTATTGATTTTAATGTCCTGGTTATCGGTAAAGCCCCTTGCGGTTATGGTTCCTCCGGTTACCGCTTTGACAAGCAACTGTTCTGTCTGACAGTTTAATACCAATTCCCCGCTTTCTTGTGCTTTAAGTTCCAGAACATTTTGAATAAAAACTTCTTCGGAGCTAATTCTGGCATCCTCATTTACATCTATAATCTTTAATTCTTCCGTATAATACAGGTCTACAAATGTCCTATATCCACTGAATATTTTATCGATGTTCATTCTTATCTTAAGTTTTCCTTTATTGTTTACAAAGGAAACCTTTTGTGTATTTGCTCCGGTAATGACCGCCTTGTTTTCATCGGACTTTATCAAAGTAATGGAGATACCGTCAAAACCCTTTATTTCCGTGAACGCTTGCAATTCCTGGGTCCGCTTTTCTTCTTGGGCTATTACAACAAGCACCATAAGAAACATGGAGAAGAACGTAACGTGTTTTTTCATCATTCTTTTTTTGATTGTTGAGCAATAAACAGCACTATGTTTACCTATCGATTCTCGCCAGTTGCTTTTAATTTCGGTTTTTAAGCAGCAAATTCTGTTCCAAAGACAATCCTTATTTCTTGCCGATTAAGGCAAAATCCAAATGTCTTTTCACCAAATCCGTATTCTTCACCATAACCCTAACTTCATCCCCTAGTTGATACGTTTTCTTAAAACGCTCTCCAACAATGGCATACTGCTTTTCATCAAAATTATAATAATCATCCTTAATATCCCTAATGCGAACCATTCCTTCGCATTTATTTTCTATGATTTCAACATAAATACCCCATTCTGTCACCCCAGAAATCACCCCTAGAAATTCCTTGTCTTTATGATCTTGCATAAACTTGATCTGCATGTACTTGATGGAATCCCTTTCTGCACTGGAAGCCAAAACTTCCATATTGGAGGAATGTTTACATTTTGCTTCATAGACCTCTTCCTTAGCACTCTTACCACCATCCAAATAATGCTGCAACAAACGATGTACCATAACATCTGGATACCGTCTAATAGGTGAAGTAAAGTGCGAATAATAGTCAAAAGAAAGGCCATAATGACCAATATTGTCCGTGGTATAGATTGCCTTGCTCATACTACGTATGGTTAAGGTATCTACAAGATTTTGCTCTTTTTTACCCTTAACGTTATGCAACAATTGGTTAAGGGAATCGCTAATGGCCTTTTTATCCCTTAAATCTACCTTATGCCCAAATTTGGATATCACATTGTTCAAAGCCATCAATTTTTCTTCATCCGGCTCATCATGAATACGATATATAAAGGTTTTTTTAGGCTGTTGTTTTCCAATGAACTCGGCTACCTTTTTGTTGGCCAACAACATAAATTCCTCAATAAGTTTATTGGCATCTTTGGATTCTTTAAAATAAACCCCGGCAGGTTCATTGTTTTCATCCAAATTAAACCTGACTTCTACTTTATCAAAGGAAATGGCCCCGGCAGTCATCCGTTCCTCTCGCATGGTCTTGGCTAAATTATCCATGGTCAAGGTGGCATCTACAACTTCCTTGGAAACGGTATATGCCCCTTCTCTAATGGAAATCTCCTTAGGCATATTTCCATTTTTGTTTTCTATGATATATTGGGCTTCTTCATAAGCAAATCGTTCGTTGGAATTAATGACCGTCCTTCCAAACCATTGTTTTTTTATTTTGGCCTTGATATCCATTTCAAAAATAGCGGAGAAGGTATATTTTTCTTCGTTAGGACGTAAGGAGCAGGCATTATTGGACAATACTTCCGGCAACATGGGAACAACCCTGTCTACTAGATAAACCGAAGTTGCCCTTTCATAGGCTTCTTCATCTAAAATAGTATTGGGTTCCAGATAATGGGAAACGTCCGCTATGTGAATACCTATTTCATAATTTCCATTCTCCAAAATTTGAAACGAAAGTGCATCATCAAAATCCTTAGCATCTTTTGGATCTATGGTGAAGGTCAATACTTCCCGCATGTCACGGCGTTTCTCAATCTCTTCAGCTTTTATACTGGTATCCAGTGTGTTGGCAAATTGCTCTATTTCATGGGGAAATTCGTATGGCAATCCATATTCTGCAAGAATGGAATGTATTTCCGTATGGTGCTCTCCAGGTTTTCCTAATATTTGAACAACCTTTCCGTATGGGGAATCCCTATCCTTTGGCCATTCACCCAATTCTACCAATACCTTGTCCCCATCTTCCGCTTTATTAAGACCATCCAAGGGCACAAAAATATCGGTATACATCCTATTATCCGTAGGTCTTACAAAAGCAAAAGTTTTCTGTTTGTCCACCACACCAACATAAGATGTTTTCTTGCGTTTAATAATGGCTCTTATACTACCTTCTTTCTTCTTTTTACCGCGATTGGGTGTTATTAGCACTTCTACAGTGTCTCCATGGAACGCTCCATTTAATTTATGACCAGGCACAAAAACATCACCATCCATACCATCCACTAAAATATACGCATTGCCACTTGTAGTTAGGTCTACCGTACCTTCCAAACCTGCTTCTTGGGATACAATCTTTTTAAACTTTCCCTTTTCAACTTCGGTAATACGTTCTTTTTGCTTTAGTTCCCCTAGGCGTTGAATCAAATCATTGCGTCCTTGGGTATCCGTAATTCCTAACTGGGTAGCTATTTGTTTATAGTTAAAGGATTTAGAAGGTTCTTTTTCCAAAACCGTAAAAATACCTTTGGTAATTTCATTTTTACGTTGACTTCTTGCTCTTTTCTTTTTCTTTGCCATTCAGCATTTAGATTTGATGGAAAATTACGAATTATAATCTGCTCCATAAGAGAACAACATAGCTATTGCCAATAAAGCTGATATTTATGAACATCTATAGATATTAATTGTTTCTTTTTTAAATTTTAAATAAAAAATGGTGATGATTATAGGGTGTTAATAGGTACAATAAAAACTAGTACCATTTCTTGTTATGAACCAAATAAAGGTTTTGTTGACAATTTATACAAAGATTGACAAGCTCTTTTTCAATACATTAAAAGGATTGTACACAGTTTTTAATAACCGCTATCAACATCTTTTTTTTAATAAAATGTTTTATGATTCTTGTTGATTACGTAGTGCTGGCCATGGATAATTAGTGGTAAACTATTGAAGAATTTATGGGTAATTATTTGCGTAATAATTGTAATAGCAATTTTTAGGAGAAAATCAAATTTTTGTTGGGAATAGTTGTCTTCATGTTGTGAACAAATCACCTAAAATTTTAAAACGCTGATTTAAAGTAAAATACGCTTTTTTGTAGTGCACTGTTAACAAGGTGAAATCAAAAGTATTGTACCTTTGTTTTACCTCAAACTAAAATTACAATTCAAACGGCTAACCTCCTAGCAAAACGAAGAAGTCGTTCACTAAACAAAAGAACCATGAAAATAGCTATTGGTAACGATCACGCAGGAACAGAATACAAACTTGCCATTGTAGGTTTGCTAAAGTCTAAAGGTATTGAAGTTATTAATCATGGCACTAACGGGACGGATAGCGTGGACTATCCAGATTTTGCCCATCCCGTTGCCAGTGACGTAGAAAATGGTACGGTTGATTTTGGTATTGTTATTTGTGGCAGCGGAAATGGTGCCAGTATGACCATAAACAAACATCAACTTGTACGGGGGGCCCTTTGCTGGAACAAAGAGATAACAGCCTTGGCAAGAGAGCATAACGATGCCAACATTCTTAGTTTGCCGGCACGTTTTATTGCTTTACCACAGGCTTTGGAAATGGTAGAAACATTTTTAAACACTTCTTTTGAAGGAGGCAGACATGAAAGACGTATAGAAAAGATGCCCTGTATCTAAACCCAAGATAATGGGACACCAACACGGAAACCACCATCATGCCCACAAGGATATAAAAGGAAGAAATTTAGGGATTACCATTGTTCTAAATTGTGTCATAACAATAGCGCAAGTCATCGGTGGAATTTTATCAGGAAGCCTTTCTTTACTATCTGACGCGCTTCATAATTTTAGTGACGTTCTTTCTTTGATCATTAGCTATGTGGCTAATTTTTTGTCAAAAAAGAAGGCCTCTACCAACAAAACATTCGGGTATAAACGCGCAGAGATTATCGCGGCATTCGTAAATGCTGCTACCCTAATGGTAGTTGCTATTATTCTGATTAAAGAAGCGGTTCAGCGTTTTATAAACCCGGAGATTATTGGGTCTACCTTGGTAATTTGGTTGTCCTTTTTGGCAATTCTAGCCAATGGTTTTAGTGTGTTACTGTTAAGGAAGGAAGCCGATTCCAATATGAACATGAGGTCGGCATATTTACATTTATTTACGGATATGATGGCTTCGGTTGCGGTACTGGTGGGAGGGATACTCATGTATTTTTTTCAGCTGTTTTGGATAGATCCCTTATTGACGCTTGTTATCGCGTTATACTTGATTTACATGGGGTACGATTTGTTAAAGGATTCTACCAAAGTATTGATGTTGTTTACCCCAAAATCTATTATTGTTGCGGAAATAGTGGATGCGATCCGCAAAAAGGGACCTATTAAAAATGTCCATCATGTCCATATTTGGCAGTTAAATGAAGAAGAAATCCATTTAGAGGCGCATATTGATTTTGAAAGAGACATCAAACTTTCTGAATTTGACATAATCCTCAATGACATAGAGGAGGAGGTATACCATACATATGGTATTAACCATGTCAATATTCAGCCGGAGTTTGGAAAATGTGATAGTAAAAACGTCATTGTACAAGATTGATATGGAAGTCACTGTAAAAAGCTTTTCAGAATTAACAACAGCAGAATTGTACGCCATTTTGCAATTGCGCAGCGAAGTCTTTGTTGTCGAACAAGACTGTGTTTACCAAGATTTGGACGGGAAGGATCAGAAAGCGCTGCACATCTGTGGCTTTAAAGAAAATGTGTTGGTGGCCTATACCCGGGTGTTTCAAGCTGGGGATTATTTTAAAAACCCAAGCATTGGCAGGGTAGTCGTTAAGGCCGATTATCGAGCCTATGGGTATGGAAAGGCTATCATGATAGCATCTATAAACGCAATGGAAAAGCGTTTTGGAAAAGGCATCATAGAACTATCCGCGCAAACCTATCTGCTAAAGTTCTATAACGATTTGAAATTTAAGAAGATAGGGGAGGAGTATCTAGAGGATGGTATTCCGCATGTTAGAATGCTACGAAACTAGATGCTAATCGGGGTTTTTAAGTTGGCCCTTATGATCAAGTAAAGCTAAAGTAATCGCTTTGCAATATTGTTTTCGATCATCCAATCTAGTTTAAGGATGAGGTTCAACGGCTGTTCAACTTTGTTTTTAGAAGAAAAGAAAAGGTAGCCTTCTTTTCTGGGGTCCAGTTGTTGTAATCGCCTACGCCCATGTGACGCTGTTGCCCTATAACTTTTTAAATGGTCCAAATCAAGGCCAACACCGGCTAACTTCTGCAGTAGTTTTTTGCGGTTCACTAGGGTTATTTTGCAGGAAGAGTATTCCTGTTCATCCAAAAAGATTGCCGTTATCAGGGCATAAAATTCAGTTTTCTTTCTTTGATCCAAAAACCAGCCTATTTTTTCATTTCCGTTCTTTAGATAAGAAAGCTCAAAGGCAAAGGTGGGTAAATCTTCGTTTATATAATCCAACTGCGCTTTTTCGTCCACGGCATAGGCTTTACCTGTACGCTTGTTCTTAAAGTAAAGGTCTATTCCTTGAAGCTGCTGTTCAATATCTGGGATACGTTGGTAGGTATAGTGGCGCAAACGCTTATCATAACAGCTGTTCAAATAAACGGAAAGGAGTCCTTCCTTTTCTAAATCCTTTTTAAAAGCACTTTTCAAGAGGTTTCGTTTTCCAGTAAATGAAGTAGGGTAGCCCCTATTTTTTCAACGATATCGACCACTAAGGCGTTTCCCATAAAGAAGGCCCGCTTAGCATCCGTAATACCCTCCAATTGGGTGTGGTTGTCCGGAAAAGTGTTTAGACGTTCCAACTCCAATGGGGTCAATCTACGCAATCCTTTTGGCGTGTTTATCACATGTTTAAACCGGGATGGGGATTTGCCACCTTCCCCGGTAATTATGGTTCGAGAGGGTTTGTCCAAGGCATCCGGGAACACCATGGCACCTTCGGTATAGTTATAGGTGAAGCCCGCTTTGGTGGAACGCACTTCTTTTTTAGCCCCTTTTAAATAGCTCCATTTATCCAAATCGCCTTTATCAAGGTAAAATTCCTTAGGCACCTCCTCCTTGCTTAAAACCGCCGATAATGGTTGGGGTGCTCCATCAAAGTTTGGAGCGGTCTTTATGGAGTGTACATGATCATTTATACAAAAACCACTATTCTCGAAAGGCGATAAGCCCCCATCTTTATTAAAAGAAGTAGAAATGGCAGCTAAATTTTGGTGCAGTTCCAAGCTTGTGGTGGTATTGTTCCGCTGCGCACAGGGAAAAGCCTGGGCAAAAAGCCCCTCTTTTAACAAAACATCTTCTGGATTGGTTTTAGCAAGCTGCCGGAACCGGGGTGTGCTTTTGTGGTAACCAACTAAAAACACCCTACGCCTACGTTGGGGCATACCGTAGTCCGCAGCGTTGATTACACGCCACTCAAGGGCATAGCCCAATTCCCCCAAACTCTTTAGCATAATGGCAAAATCACGTCCTCGTTGTGCAGAGGGGGATTTTAACAAACGATCTACGTTTTCTAGAATAAGATAGCTTGGTTTGTGATGCTTTTCATTTAAAATACGATGGATGGACCACCAAAGCACCCCTTTTTTACCTAAAAGCCCCTTGGAATTTTTAAGCGTAGTGGCTACGGAATAATCCTGACAGGGAAATCCCCCGACCAATACATCATGATCCGGAATTTCATCCGTAGGGACAAGCTCGATATCTGTATTGGAGTGGTTTTTTGGGCCGAATCGGGCTTCATAGACCTTGGAGGCATGTTGCGTTTTTGTCGATGGCTCCCACTGATTGCTCCAGACCACCTCAAAACCCTTTGTTTTTTCGAGGCCTAATCGAAATCCCCCGACTCCTGCAAAAAGTTCACAAACCCTAAGTTTTGGCATGCCCAAAAATAAACAATTCGCGGTATCCCAAATAAAAAATGCCCGACCTAAAACGGGCGGACATTTTCTTCAACATAATATTATGGGGTTACTTCTTCTTTGGAAAATAGATTTTAAAGACACTTCCCTTATCCAACTCGCTGTCCACCGTTATTTTCCCGCCCATAAGTTCTATTTGATATTTGGCCAGATAAAGCCCCATACCACTAGAATTATCCATGTTTTGAAGCGTTTTATAGAGCTGGAACAGTTTATCGCCATGTTTGCTTAAATCGATACCCGCGGCGTTATCCTCTATGGAAATCACGTCATAATCGGTCAAGCTTTCTGAAGCGATGATGACATAGGGCTTTTCATTGTTGTTCTTGAACTTAATGGCGTTGACCAAAAGGTTACTAATAATACTTTCCACATAAACAGGAATGGCATTTATCTTAAAATCGTCGGTTAGCTCATTGTGGATTTTTACGTTATGTTGTTTGATGAGGCCATTGTTGCTCTGTATTGTGGTATACACAATGTCATTAACGGCGACTGGTTTTTTTTGTTCGTTCATTTGATGCCTAATGGTTACCAACTCCCGCAACCCTTTAATACTTGAGGTCAAGTTTTCAGCAGATTGAAAGAGGATATTTAGTAGGTTGGTGCGTTCTTTTTCATCTTGCTCATTGTTTAAAAAATTAAGCAACAGATCAAAATTGGTGGCCTGGGCCTTAAGGTTTTGGGACACCATATGGGCAAAATGAGTTAAACGACCCAATTCCGCATTGGCCGTTGCAAGTTCTTTCCTTAATAGCGCTTCATTGGTTTGGAAAGCTGTAATATCTTCGCAAGTCGCTAAAAGGAACTCTTTGTCGCCAATATTTTTTAAGCGCTTACCACTTATCCTTAAGATGATTTTTTGATTTTTATCTTTGGTGAACACCTCTTTTTCAAGACCATGGATACAGTTATTGGCTAAAAGGGATTTGGACCATTGCAGCTGTTCGTTGTTCGTAAACCAAAGAAAACTCTTAAAATGTTTGTTGATCAAGCTTTCTTTTGGAAGGCCCAATAGGTTGGTCAGTTCCGCATTAAGTTCCGTTATCGTACCAGTGGCAAGATCAATAACCGCAGCGCCTATGGGAAGATCGTTTATAAAACCCCATGGGTTAGTTGCAGAGCTTACGGTTTTTGTGGTTTTTGCCTCAGTGGTAAAGCTGTCCTCAATGTTTTGAATGGTTCCTATAATGCGTACACATTTTCCATTTTTAAACTTGGGCCTTCCTATGGTGTTTATCCAAACAAGCTCTCCTTTATCGGTTTTTATCTTAAGATTTTTGTTCCAGGGTTTTCCCCAGGAAATTGCACGTTGCAATAACTTCTTCATGGTAATTCTATCCTCTTCCGAAGCAAAGAACCCAAAAGTGTCCTGAATACTCGCTTCATACGATTTGGGCACTTGAAAAATCTCCTTCAGTTCATTGGACCAATACATTTTTTTGGCAGCTACCCTAAAGTCCCAGCTGCCAATTTTGGCAACCGCCCCCTTTTCGTTTAGGAGCTTTTGTGTGTGATTTAACTCTAGCTCAAGCGCTTCTTTCTTTTCCGTAACATGTTTAATGTTAAGAATGATGCCTACAGGGTTCCCATACCCATCTTTCCAAGGGTTGATGTTCCATATAAAATCTTGCTCTAGACCTTCACTGTTTACGAAGGCATCTCTAATTTTTATATCGCTCAACCCTTCAAGCGCGTATTCAAAACTATCTTGCCAAGTTTCATTGCAGCTGGGAAATAGTTCCATAAAAGGTTTCCCCAGTACGCTGGTCCTTTTAAGATCAAAAGTGTTGAACCAGGCCTTGGATGCGTCAATTAATCTAAGATCTTTGTCAAGTAGTGCGCTTGACGAAGGAAGCTGGTTGACCCATTGCGGAGCAGGGTTTTTGATAATCGAAATTTTCATTTTGTGATGTATTTTCGACCAAATTATGGTAAGAAAGAACCTACAAAATAGATTTTGTTGTCAATCTTTCTATTCTTGTTGTGAAGGATGCTTTAGCATGTGTTTGTTCCATGAAACGCGTAAAGTTCAGGCCTAAGTAAGTGGAATGCAAATTAGTAATAGGCGCTTGTTCTTTTCTATACCTTCAAGCGTCTTACATTGCTCCAAACCTCTTTGGGTCAGTGCGGGGCATATTGATACCCGAAAACCATTTTCTGTCAACACCTAAAAGAAACAAATTCTTTTTTGTATCCGCGCTCTTTATTAGTGAAACCCTATTTTTTTCAAGCCTGCAATGCGCTGATAAAATAGATGGTTGAACCTGCCTGCCCGGCAGGCCTCGGGGTGTTATTCACTTGCCGGCGCCAATAATATTGGAAACGATATTATCTATTTCATTGTAAAATAGAGCGATACTTACTGTCGTTTTTAAGCAATTCTACCGCCGTTAAAATAGCATCATCATGCAAGGTATTGTAATCGTAGAGCCCATCCCTATAGAAATATCTTTTGATAATTTCATCGGTCAATTTTTTAGATATTTCGGGTTCATAGGTGTCCAAGGCCTTTACTTTTCCCTTATTTATGGCCAGCAATAGATCTTTATACGTTTGTTGCACTTCTTGTCCTAAGAGGGAATCATCTTTGTTCATGGTCGTTTCCAAGGCTTTTTCCGTTTCGGTCTTAAAACTAAAGTCCCCGTTTTCCGCAAAACTTTTAAAAGAGGTATAGTTGGCGTCCGTAAAGGAAAAGTCACCGACGTTCTCAAAACTGTTGTCATAATAAAACTTGGTAGCAAAGTCAAAAATGATATTGTTCTGCACTAAAGCATCGGTCAAGGCATTGGATTTGGAAGAAGCAATTTCAATATCGGGCATTACGCCGCCGCCATCTTCCACGGTTCTTCCATTCTTGGTCTTAAAAGTATTGAATGTCGTATTGCGTACCGCCTTGCCATCTTCATCGCGATTCCAATAATCCAAAGATTGTATGCATCTACCCGATGGCGTAAAATAGCGCGATATGGTAACTTTTAATTGGGTACCGTAGGTTAATCGTAATGGGCGTTGCACCAAACCTTTTCCAAAACTGCGCGCGCCCATGACTACGGCACGATCTAGATCTTGGAGTCCTCCCGAAACAATTTCACTGGCCGAAGCGCTGCTGCCATTGACCAAAACCACCAATGGGATTTCCAGGTCTTCCGGTTTGTTCTTGGTCTTGTATTCTTGATTGAATTTTTTGACCTTGGATTTCGTGGTAACGATCAATTCCCCTTTTGGAACAAAAAGGTTACAAATATTGATGGCTTCCGTGAGCAAGCCTCCGGGATTCCCCCGCAAATCCAAAATTAGGCGCTCCGCGCCTTGACCTTTTAGATCTACTAGGGCCGCTTTGGTTTGGCTAGAGGCTTTTCTATTGAACCTGGAAAGTACGATATAGCCTGTTTTGTCATCTACCATTTGGTAATAAGGAACGGCATCAACTTCTACGCCTTCCCGTTTTATTGTGGCGGTTTTGGTCTCCCCTTGTCTTTTGTAAGTGATATCCACGTTAGTGGCATTGGAGCCTTTTAATAGCTCACTGGCGTTATCATCAAAATCGGAGACTTTGATATCGCCGATCTGGATAATTTCATCACCCGCTTTAAGTCCGGCCTTGTCCGCCGGATAGTCCTTGTACGGTTCAATAATCAACAATCGGTCTTCGTAGGAACGCACTAACGCACCAATGCCGGAATATTCGCCGGTATTTTTGATTTTGTATTCTTCAACATCCTGTTCGTTTAAGAAGCGCGTATAGGGGTCAAGCTCGTTGAGCATATTTTTAATGGCAGAATCCATTAATTCCGCAGGGTTGGTCTCATCCACATAGTTCATGTTCAATTCTTTGAACAGGGTAGTGAAAATTTCTATCTGCTTGGCAATTTCAAAAAAATCACTTTTAAAACTGGTTCCTACTACTAAAAACAATACCGCAAAAACGGGTATTATCAAACGCTTTTTAATCAGCTTGTCCATCCAATTGTTTTTTAAGGAATTTCTGTAATAGCCCCACCATTTTATGTGATATTAATTGGTAATCGGGCATTTCTTTTCCAAGATATAAAATAGCCAACGCAAAATTTCCCTCAATGTTGTTAAAAGTATGTTGCCTGTTCAGGCGGTACGCCTCCCGCAACAAACGTTTAACGCGGTTGCGCTTAACCGCACTCTTGATGTTCTTTTTAGGGACGACGACCATGGTTTTGGTGGCCGCACCATCTGAAAAGGCGGTTTTTAGAAAAATAAGTTTTAACGGAAAATGGTTCACGGAACGCCCAGTGGCAAAAAGCGTTTCTATTTGCTTTCTGCTTTTTAGTTTCTCTTTCTTTGGAAAGGAAAAGGAGGGCGTTTTTTCATTATTGGCCGAATCGAAAATTAAAGTGGAGACGATAGTTTTGGGACTTTTTGAGCCTCCTAAGGATTGTCCCCTTGAGGGGATTTTAGGGGTATCCTTTATGCGTAAAGCAACGATTTCTTCTAGGGAAAGGATGACATTTCCCATGTTTTTTTTAACATCATTACCTGAAAACCGAATAAAGACAACCCCGCTTTTTTCTAATGACCCTTGTCTTTTTACGTCTTGCTCGTAACGATATTCATGTGAATTTCCATCTATTTCAATGGCAACCTGAAGCTCATGACAATAGAAATCTACGATATATTCCAATAGGGGCACTTGCCTATGAAACTGCACCCCTAAACTGCGTTGTTTTATTTTTTGCCACAGCAAGACCTCGGCTAAGGTGCTGTTTTTTCTTAGGGTTCTTGCAAACTCCTTTAATTTCGGATTATATGGGATAATTTTATTTCGCATAATACACCCCTAAAGCCCCCTCAAGGGAACAATTAGACTCGTAAAAAGAATTTAAAAGTAAACGAATTATCCCCAAGTAAATAAAAAATCCGTTGTGCTGGTTTGTACAACGGATATGTCTTTAAGGTTTTTAACCCAACTTATTCTTGTTGAAAGGTATTGTTATCTTGATTGATATCCGCCATTAATTTTGAAGGGTCAATGATAATCCCGGCAATCTCCGATAGCGGCTTGTCCAAGACCAACTCATAGGTGGGATACGCCCAAGGCCAGTCCTCCATTACGGTTCTTGGAAGATTGGGATACGGGTTTTCCTTTTCACCACGCATCATGCGAAGCGGCACATAATAGGTTTCCTGGTTTCCTGCAGCATCTACTACTAAAATATCCAAAGGCATGGGCATTTGGCCTATACGTTCCAAAATAACCCTTGTTTTTCCGCCAGATTCTGCTACAGCCTTAATGGCATAGTCTATGGTATTGGTCGTCTGGGTCCAATCCGTCAAGTACCAGTCCAGTTCTATACCCGAAACTTTTTCAGCTGTTCTTTTAATATCATTTGGCACGGGATGTTTAAACTTAAAATCCTCATAATACTTGCGTAAGGATTCCATCAGTTTATCTTGACCGATGACATACCCTAATTGGGAGAGAAAAACGGAACCTTTGCTATATGCCGCTATGCCATACGCATAATTAACTTGATAGCGGTCTGCATGGGTGGTCTGGGGTTGCTCCCGGCCAGACTGCACCAACTTATAGTAACCTTGGTAGGTCCCGGCAAAAGGATTGTCCTTGCCCTGTTCCATAACCTCATTCATGCAAAGGCTACTGATAAAGGTGGTAAAGCCCTCATCCATCCAAGAATGCTTGGATTCGTTGGTGGCCAAAATATGTTGGAACCAAGAATGTGCCATTTCATGGACCATGACGCCTACCAAACTACCAAACTTACGTTCACCGGTAATCAAAGTGCTCATGGCATATTCCATACCTCCATCACCACCCTGGATAACCGAGTACTGGTCGTAAGGATAGTCGCCCACATTTTTACTGAAAAACTTCATGGCGGCAACCGTTTTGGGTTGTAGGTTTTTCCAATTTTCCGCTAATTCCGGCTTGTCCTTATAGAAAAAATGAAGAGTTGGTCCGTTTTCCATGACAACCTTGTCATGCACATACTCCGGGTCCGCCGCCCACATAAAATCATGGACGTTAGGTGCTTTAAAGTGCCAGGTTAAGGTTTTCCCCTTCGTTTTTACCTTGACCCCTTCATCTTGATAGCCATGGCCAATTTCATTAGGGTTTTGCAAATAGCCACTTCCGCCAATAGTATAGTCTTTATCAATAGTGATTTTTACATCAAAATCGCCCCAAACGCCATGAAATTCCCGGGCGATGTATGGATTAGGATGCCATCCTTCAAAATCATATTCCGCCATTTTTGGAAACCACTGGCTCATGGAAAGGGCGACCCCCTCTGCATTATCCCTACCTGACCGTCTAATTTGTAAAGGCACCTGACCGCTAAATTCCATATCAAAAGTGGTGCTTTTCCCCGGGGCAATGGGCTCCGCCAAATCGACCACCAAAATAGTTTCTTCTTCATTAAAAGCAACCTTGGCCCCATCTTGGGTCAAGGAGGTTACGTGCAAAAACCCGATTTCATCTTCCGTTAAAGAAGAAATCCTGCTTTTACCCTCCACCATCATTCGCTTATCCCCATCTTGGATGGTCTGTAGGCGCACGTCCATTTCACTTCCGGGCTGAAACGCGTTGAAATACAAGTGGTAATACACGCGGTTTAAAGCATCCGGAGAGTTGTTGGTATACACTAATTTTTGGGTTCCCTTATACCTATAGGTCGCTACATCCATGGTAACATCCATGCTGTAATCCACATGCTGCTGCCAGTAGGAAGTGTTGTTTTGGGCAATTAAGGAGGTAAGCCCACATAAGAGGGCAAAGATGATTTTTTTGGCCAAGTTGATCATAATGTTTATTCTGCGTTAGCGTCCAGTGTTTGTTTTCCTTTGGCAATATTCTCCGCCAAAATAAGAGCGTTATAAGCGTTTACCATTTTGCCGGATTTTGAAGCTTCGGAAAATGGTTTGGAATTATTGGTGTCCCCCGCTAAAATGACGGATGCCTTGGAACGAAGGCCGGATTGCATCAACACTTGTTTTATTTGTGTTGCCGATAAGCTGGGATAATATGAACGAATTAAAGCGGCTACCCCGGCTACCGCTGGTGCTGCCATGGAAGTTCCTCCTTGAAAATCATAACTGTTATTGGGCATGGTGGAATAGATTTCCGCTCCAGGCGCAAAAACATCAACATTTTGATTGCCATAATTGGAGAAAGTAGCCACCATCTCGGAGCCATAGCTTGGTGCCAATGCCCCCACTACAATCACATTGTCCGCAATCTCACTACCTGCGTATTTATGGTCGTTGGGAAAATTGGGATTGGCCGCATTATCCAGGTCATTCCCATCATTTCCCGCGGCATGTACGATAAGCACATCGTTTCTGGCAGCGTACTTGATGGCATCATACACCCATTCCGCATTTGGGGAAAAGGATTTTCCAAAACTACAATTGATGATTTTTGCACCATTGTCTACGGCGTAGCGTATGCCCAATGCGATATCCTTATCATATTCATCACCATTTGGGACAGCCCTTATACTCATGAGCCGTACATTTTTCGCTACTCCTTTAGTACCTATGCCATTGTTTCTTTCGGCAGCGATGATACCGGCAACATGGGTGCCGTGGCTTTCATCATCAACACGGTTTTTTGGGTTTCCGTTTCCATACCCTTTGCTGCTAAAATCGTAGGGGTCGTCACCAACAATTTCACGGCCGTTAAAATCTTTGTTAAGGTTGTAGTTTAC